>CAJKMA010000003.1 GCA_905200905.1 uncultured Bacillota bacterium | reverse complement strand
GCGCCTTGCTCATAAACTTCTCGTTATGCAGCATGCCGTTGACACGGGCAAGCTCCTTTGTAAGACGCTCTTCTTCTTTTCTCAGACGCTCGATCTCCTTATCAATATCGACAAGCTCTGCAAACGGCATATAAACGACTGCATCCGGGATCACTGCTGAAACGGCGTCATCGCTGATGCCTGTCTTATCTGCCTGTACGTGTACCTCGCTCGCATAGCCGAGTGTCGCAAAGAATACCTTTCCGTCCTCAAAAATACTGCGTATCTCTTCACTTTCCGATACAACGAATACCTGCGCCTTCTTGCTTGGCGGCACGTTCATGCCCGTGCGCACGTTTCGGATGCCGCGGACAGCCTCTTTGATTGTCTCGACAGCGTTTTCTTCCTGTGCAAAATCCCATGTCTCCGTAAACTCCGGCCATGCAGAGATCATGATAGACTCCTCGTTTGGCCACAGTGTACAGAAGATTTCTTCTGTAATAAACGGCATATACGGATGCAGCAGCTTCAGAGCATTTGTAAGCACGGCCTTCAGCGTCCACAGAGCGGCAGCCTTTGTCGTATCATCGTTGTTGTACAGACGCGGCTTCACCATCTCGATGTACCAGTCGCAGAACTCCTCCCAGATAAAGTCGTATACCTTCTGTACGGCAATTCCGAGCTCATATTTTTCCATATTTTCGGTCACATCTTTTGCAAGCGTATTGACCTTGGAAAGAATCCATTTGTCAGCTCCGGTAAGCGTATTAAGATCGATCGTCTCCGGTACTTCTGCCTTCTCAAGATTCATCATAATGAAACGAGATGCGTTCCATACTTTATTTGCAAAGTTTCTTGATGCTTCCACACGTTCCATATAGAAACGCATATCGTTGCCCGGCGCATTTCCCGTCATCAGTGTCAGACGCAGTGCATCGGCGCCGTATTGGTCGATAATCTCAAGCGGGTCGATACCGTTGCCGAGCGATTTGCTCATCTTGCGTCCCTGAGAGTCTCTTACGAGTCCGTGAATCAGCACATGATGGAACGGCACTTCTCCCGTCTGCTCAAGCGCTGAAAATACCATACGGATTACCCAGAAGAAAATAATGTCATAGCCCGTTACGAGCACATCAGTCGGATAGAAATATGCAAGCTCCGGCGTCTTGTCCGGCCATCCAAGCGTAGAGAACGGCCACAGTGCTGAGGAGAACCATGTATCAAGCGTATCCTCATCCTGCGTCAGATGCGTGCATCCACACTTCGGGCAGACAGATGGCATCTCGCGTGCTACAACAGTCTCTCCGCACTCATCGCAGTAGTATGCCGGAATACGGTGTCCCCACCAGAGCTGTCTTGAGATACACCAGTCGCGGATATTTTCAAGCCAGTGCAGATACGTCTTGTCAAAGCGGTCCGGTACAAACTGCAGCGTTTTGTTCTTTAATGCTTCGATCGCCGGTTTTGCCATCTCATCCATCTTTACGAACCACTGCGGTTTAATCATCGGCTCAACCGTTGTCTTACAGCGGTCGTGTGTTCCGACGCTGTGGCTGTGTGGCACTACCTTTACAAGAAGTCCAAGCTCCTCAAGATCCTTAACGATCGCTTTTCTCGCCTCATACCGGTCCATTCCTGCATACTTTCCGCCGAGCTCGTTGATCGTTGCATCATCGTTCATGATATTGATCTCCGGCAAATCGTGACGCTTTCCTACCTCAAAGT
Source organism: uncultured Bacillota bacterium (assembly GCA_905200905.1). Taxonomy (GTDB): domain Bacteria; phylum Bacillota; class Clostridia; order Lachnospirales; family Lachnospiraceae; genus Blautia. Next base: position 81,536 of record CAJKMA010000003.1, on the reverse strand, counting down.
CGTTTGGATCGTGCGCCGGAGTGATCTTTACACAGCCTGTTCCGAATTCTTTATCAACGTATGCATCTGCAACCACCGGAATCTGTCTTCCGGTAAGCGGAAGCTCCAGCATCTTTCCTACGAGATGCGTATAGCGCTCATCCTCTGGATTGACTGCTACAGCCGTATCGCCAAGAAGGGTCTCCGGACGTGTCGTTGCGATCTCAACGAACTGTCCTTCTTCGCCTACTACCGGATAATTGATGTGCCAGAAAAATCCATCCTGATCCTCATGTTCTACCTCTGCATCAGAAATAGAAGTCTGACATACTGGACACCAGTTAATGATTCTGGAACCTTTGTAAATATATCCTTTTTCATATAACTTAATGAATACTTCCTGTACTGCCTTGGAGCAGCCTTCGTCCATGGTGAAACGTTCTCTGTCCCAGTCTGCGGAAGCACCCAGCTTTTTCAGCTGATTGATGATTTTTCCGCCGTATTCTTCTTTCCATTCCCATGCATGTTTCAGGAATTCTTCTCTTCCAATCTCGTTTTTATCAATGCCCTGTTCTTTCAGTTTCTCAATAACCTTTACTTCTGTGGCAATGGCTGCGTGGTCTGTTCCAGGCTGCCACAGTGCTTCATAACCCTGCATTCTCTTGAAACGGATCAGGATATCCTGCATGGTCTCATCCAGTGCATGTCCCATATGAAGCTGTCCGGTTACGTTTGGCGGGGGCATTACAATAGTAAATGGTTTCTTATCTCTGTTTACTTCTGCATGGAAATACTTATTATCCAGCCATTTCTGATAAATACGGTCTTCCAACCCTTTTGGGTCATAAGTTTTTGCAAGTTCTTTGCTCATCATATCCTCCTGTCTGATCTGAGGGATAAAAAAATACCCCTCATAACCATATTCTTATAGTTACAAAGGGCGACTGTTATCGCGGTACCACCTTTATTTATCACTCTGAAGTCCTGTAACGGGAACTCCCCGTGAAAGCCTACTCAGTCAAAACATGGCTCCTGCCACCCTGTCCTTCAGCTTTCCGGTTCAAAAGCTACCTTCCACCCTATCTCTCATAAACAATCTTCCAGCCAATGAATTGTTCTCTCTGTAAGTTTCCAGAGTGTACTCCTCTTTCTCATCACCTTTTTCTATCCACTAATCATAAGCACAATCCTTTGCTTTGTCAAGAGAGCAAATTCTTAATTCTTTCTAAATCCTTTTCCCATCTTCTTGTCCGAAAGAAACTTCTTGTGTTAAGATAACGTTAAAGCAAAATCTTATGGAGGTAAAAAACATGGCAAAGCCAAAGAAAATTCTCAGGGGTGTGGGAATTGTTTTTCTGGTTCTGGCCGTATTCGTTCTGGGTGTACTTGGATGGTTTACCCTGCGTGAATACCGGCCTGACCCGGTAGAAACCGTAGAGACCCCTTCCGGAGAAAAAACACTTTCCCTTAGCGATTCTTTCCGTGTCATCACCTACAATACCGGCTATAGCGGGCTGGATGCATCGGAAGATTTTTTCATGGACGGAGGAACTCAGGTACAGCCTGACAGCAAGGAACAGGTACTGAACAACTCCAAGGGGATTCAGAAAATCCTCTCTGACGCAGAGGGTGACATTTATTTTCTACAGGAGGTAGATCTTGATTCTAAGCGTTCTTACCATATGAATCAAAAAGACTTTTACGAAAACAGCCTGGATATGGACAGTGCTTTTGCAGCCAATTTCAAATGCGATTTTGTACCTTATCCTTTCCCGCCTATTGGGAAGGTACACAGCGGCCTGCTCACACTGACCGATTTAAACACCAGCAGTTCTTCCAGGATTTCTCTTCCGGAATCTTTCTCCTGGCCATTAAAGACCTGCAACCTGAAGCGGTGTATGCTAGAAACCAGAATCCCTGTTCAGGGAACCGATGCGGAACTGGTACTGATCAATTTCCATCTGGAAGCCTATGACAGTGGAGAGGGAAAAATCGCCCAGAGCAAGATGCTGGCAGATAAGTTAGAAGAAGAAGAATATCTTGCCGGTAATTATGTAATCGCAGGAGGAGACTTTAATCAGACCTTCCCAGGAATGGATACTTATCCTCTGATTGATACAGAAAACTGGGCTCCCGGTATTATGGAAGACGACGCCCTGCCGGAGCATTTTTCCTATGCAGTGGATGACTCTTATCCCACCTGCCGGCTTCTGAACCAGCCTTATACTGGTTCTTATGAAACTTCCCAGGTGTATGTGATTGATGGATTTATTGTTTCGGATAATTTAGATATCTCCAAGATAGAAGTAATCAATACGGATTTCCAGTACACAGACCACCAGCCGGTGAAATTAGAGGTTTCTTTTTTGCAATAATGTATAATGGGGGAATATCGTTCTGATATGCCCCCTCTTTTTATTATTTAACTTGCTTCCTTTTTCACAAATCACTCTCTTTTTCCTATTTTCCCATTTTAGCCTATCTTGGCATCCTAGGGAAGCCTTTTATCCCACAAAACTTTCTACACTTCTGATGCTTCTGTCTGCTTCTTTTCTTCTCGTCTTCTTTTAGTCATTACCCCACCGATTCTCCCTGTCTCCTTAGCAGAAAGACTTTTCCATCCACTTTTTTTCACTTTATCCAAAAGTCCTAATTCCTCTGCGATTTCGTATTTTAATTTTTCCTCTTCTGGAATTTTATTAAAATCTATTGTTTTTTCTTTCTTTTTTGACATAAAAAAGCCACACTCCTTTCTTAAATAGGAGTATGGCCTTTTTCTTGTACTTTATACAGTTTTCAAAAAACTACTTTGGAATTACAATGGATGCTACAACATAAGCTAAGACCCCTGCACCAAAGCTGGCACAGGTAAAAATCACCCAAGCCAGTCTAACCAAAGTAGGGTCAATATTAAAATATTCGGCAATTCCTCCGCATACTCCTGTAAGCATATAATTTACAGAAGAACGATATAAACGTTTATCAGACATATTTAAGTCTCCCTTCTATATTTGTTCTATTCTTGTTTCCCTTCAAATGAAATTTCCAGATTTCCGGCATTTGCTTCTACATCTATAGTCCTTGTGCTATCCATGGTTCCAAAAATACCCTCTTGAAATCCACTGTAGGATTTACCGTCCAGTTCTATTTTACAAGCATCTGATTCTAATTCTAACTCGTAATCATCCAGTTTCCCTGTATGCCTTACTTCCAGATTTCCGGCATAACATTCCATATCTGTCTCTTTACTGTCCAAAAGCTCCACTTCCAGATTTCCGGCTTCTGTATACAACGTGGTTTCTTCGGCCTGGATTTTCCCCTCAACCATGATATTGGAAGCAATGGACTGTAAATCCAATTCCTGAAACCGCTTATTTTCAGGGACTTCAATCACTAAGGGTTTCTGGTTCTCATCAACCTCCTGACGGTAAACATATAATTCCCTGTCCTCCGCCTCAAACTGAATGGTATCCATGGCAGTAAGGTTAGAAATCTGAATCTCATCTCCTGTGATCTTCTTAATCTCTACTTTTCCTCCATAGGTTTCCACTGTCATCAGTTCCACTTGGGATGCCGAAAATGCCTGGGTACTAACATGACCATCTTCCAGTCTACTGGAATCATCCTTCCAGTCATCATGATCCCAATCCTCTTCCTCCCAGTCGTCATCTGCCCATCGCTCCATGTGATACTCCATCCGTTCTCCAAAATGTTCCAGACGGTCATCCAGGCGTTCCAACCAACGCAGCCTGAAAAAGCCATTCCCGCTTTTTGCAGCATTTTCATGAAAGTCATTCAAAGAAGCCCCTGATGCTATACCTGCACCTATCAAAACAGTTCCTGTCACTGCCAGCCCCAATGCTGTGAACAAGAAAACTTTCGTAAATTTTTTCATAAACCACACCTCCTTAATTTCCTCTATGGAAAAGCCTCTGAATCAAATCAACACTCCAGCGAAATACTGACGGAAATGCTTTCAATATCAGCCAGATAAAAGCCATAATACATACAATCCCAATCGCCAGGACAATGAGGCTCACCCCTGCTGTTACCATAGCGGTAGCCGGATGCGGCAACTGATAAAGGAAAGTCCGCACAATTCCTGCAACTCCTCCTATAAGACAGCCAATTCCTCCAAAGAACAAGCCCAGGACAATACCCAGTATTCCAAAAAACAGCCCCATTAACAACCCAAAGGCTCCGCCACCCACTCCAAACAGAACCGGAATCGCCAGAATTCCTATGATACCGATAACAAGAATCAGAGGCCAGGAAATACCACTTTGGGGACGTCTATGTTCCTGTCCTGTATAGCGGTAATTCCGGTATGTTCCCTGATTTTCTGTTTTTCCGAATGATGCCCTGTTTTCTTCTGTGTTTCCATAAGAACTGCTCTCCCTCTTTTCCGGCATATGCTCTTCCCTGAAACGTTCATCCTGATAGCCAGATTCCGTATATTCTCCATGCTCTTGCCTGTTTTCTTCCCTGCTCTCTCCCAGATCTGCCTTAATAATAGCAGCAACCTTTCCCGGGCTTCCCAACTCCTGAATCACTTGAGCCTCATTTTCTTCTCCTGCATCTTCAAAATAACTTCTATAAAAATCCAGAGCTTCTTCCCTCTCCTGTTCAGAAATATCTCCTAACAGTCGCTCCAGTTGTTCTAAAAACTCTGTTTTGTTCATTCTATCCTACCTCCCTCGAACAATTTACTGATTTTCGTTGAATAGCTTCTCCATTCAGCCCGATACAGATTCAACTGCACCATACCTTTTTCTGTTACCTTATAATATCTGCGGTTTCTCCCTCCATATTCCTTATCATAAGTTTCCAAACATTCGTCTTTTTGAAGTCTCCGCAATACGGGATACAAGGTAGATTCTGAAACCTCCAGAGCCTGCCGGACATCCTGGGTAATCTTGTATCCATAGGTACCTTCACTCTCCTTGGATACAACCGCCAGCACAATAGCATCCAGCAGTGCTGCTCCTGTATTAAAAACCATCTTGTCACCTCATTTCATAATAGCTGTCATGTTGTTTCTCACACAATACTATTTTATATTTAATACTATACGTCATATAATATAGTATTGTCAATAATATTATACAAAAGATTTTCTAAAGATTTATGAAAGAAAAATTTCTCGAAAGTCACTTGAATACCTCTTTTCCTCCCTTTTCATTTCATTTTCCATAAGAATGGGCAAGACTGAGGAAATTTACAAATTTTTGCCCCACACTGTGGGCAAAAAATCATTCATTGATACTTGGATTGCCCAAAAAAGCCTCAAATTTGCCAAAATGGCGGGCATTATGAAAGAAATACTCAAGTTTTTACTACATACTGTGGGCAAAAAAGGAAAAAATTGCAGCCTTTTGCCCAATCCCTTCACAGGATAACATCTGTCCAACACCATTAAGCAAAAAAGAGGACTATCCACACCCAAACGTGTAACAGTCCTCTTTCTCTATCTTCTATTTTCCATTGTTAGGAAACAACGAGGCTATCACTTCCTCCACTGTTTCTATTTTTTCTGCTTTCCATCCATAGGCACCGCAAAACAGCAATCCATGGTCCACATCTCCTCTGGCTGCAGCAATGAGACTGTCTGTGATGCAATATGGTATTTCGCCTGGATGACATCCTTCCAGACAGCGATGACAGGGACTGTGGGGAATCTTCTCCCCGCTCATAACCCGTTTCATAAAAGGATTCAAAATGGCTCTTCCCGGCATTCCTACCGGACTTTTCACAATACTGATATCCTCCTCCTTTGCCTGAAGAAAGGCTTCCTTATAACGGATATCTGCATCACACTCTTGTGTTGGGATAAATCTAGTTGCTACCTGTACAGCATCTGCACCCAGCTTTTCCATTTCTGCTACCCTTGCTGCATCCCAGATACCACCTGCTGCCACAAGAGGAATCTGGCAGTGATATTTTTCTTCAAAGGTTCTCAAAACCTTGCGAATGCCTCGAAATTCTTCCTCATAAGTACCTGATTTCCATGTCTCCAGTTCTTCTTTAGAAAATCCTAAATGGCCTCCTGCCAAAGGCCCTTCTACCACCACCATATCTGCGGTTCTGTGATATTTCCGATCCCAATATTTCAACACAACCTGGGCAGAGCGCGCAGTAGACACAATCGGAGCTATTTTCGTGTTGCTGCCCTCCACATACTCCGGCAATTTAGCTGGAATTCCAGCTCCCGAAAAAATAATATCTGCCCCTGCTTTTACTGCTGCCCTCACATGTGCTTCCTGCTCTCTAAGAGCAGTCATAATGTTGTAACCTATAATACCATCCTTGGAAATTTCTCGGGCTCTTTGCATTTCTTTTTCTATTGCCCGAAGGTTTGCCTGTTCTGTGTTCTCATGAAAATCCGGCTCCTGATAACCAATCTGAGCAGTGGAGATAACCCCAATGCCCCCTGCCTTTGCCACACTTCCGGCAAGCCTTCCCAGACTGATACCTACACCCATGCCCCCTTGAATCAACGGCACAGAGGTAATCTTATTTCCTATTCTTAAATTTTTCATGCTTTCTTCTTTCTGCAGGTATTCTCATATCCTGCCTACATTTTTCTGAAACGCTCATAACGCTGGTTCGCAAGTTCTTCTGGCGAAATGGCTTCCCACTGTCCAAGCCAGCGGTAGAATTCCTCAGACAACCTTCTGGTTACAGGCTCCATAGTTTCCACTGTATAAGCCTCTGGTTCTGGAATCACTTTTTCAATCATTCCTAATTTCTGCAAATCAGTGGCAGTAAGCTTCATGACCTCTGCTGCCTCTTTTGCTCTTGTGCTATCTTTCCACAAAATACTGGCAAATCCTTCTGGTGATAGTACGCTGTAAACAGCATTTTCCATCATCCACACCTCATTGGCCACCGCCATGGCAAGAGCACCTCCGCTTCCCCCTTCTCCAATTACCAGAGAGAGCACTGGTACCTTCAAATCCGACATTTCAAACAGGCAGCGAGCAATAGCCTCCCCCTGCCCACGCTCCTCTGCTTCTAAGCCGCAAAACGCTCCAGGGGTATCTACAAAGCACAAAACAGGCCGGCCAAACTTTTCTGCCTGTTTCATAAGCCGTAAAGCTTTGCGATATCCTTCTGGGGAAGGCATACCAAAGTTTCGCTCCACATTTTCCTTTGTACTCTTTCCTTTTGCCTGGGCAAGAACTGTTACTTTCTTCCCTTGAAAAGAGGCAATTCCTCCTATAATGGCCGGATCATCACCAAAATACCGGTCTCCATGAAATTCCAGAAAATCTGGAAATAACTGTTCAATATAATCCTGTCCCACAGGACGGTCCTTTTCCCTGGAAATCTGCACTCGCTCCCAGGCTGTTTTTTCTGATTTCTGTGTAGTTTCCCCTGACAGTTCTGACTTCTGCTGCACTTCTTCAGAGAAATCCTGCTGTCCTGCTTCATGAAGTCTCAAAATCTCACACAAGACCTGGCGCATTTCGTGACGTTCTACAATTCGGTCCAGAAAACCATGTTCTAACAAAAATTCTGATCTCTGAAATCCTTTTGGCAACTTTTCTCCTATGGTCTGTTCAATCACTCTTGGCCCCGCAAAGCCTATAAGCGCCTGTGGTTCTGCCAAAATCACATCTCCAAGCATGGCAAAGCTAGCGGTAACCCCGCCTGTAGTTGGGTCCGTAAGCACTGACACATAGAGAAGTCCTGCTTCACTGTGACGCTTCAATGCCGCAGCTGTTTTTGCCATCTGCATGAGGGACACCATGCCCTCCTGCATTCTGGCTCCCCCAGAGCAGGCAAAAATAATCACTGGCAATTTCTCTTTGGTCGCACGTTCCACAGCCCTAGTAATTTTCTCCCCTACAATCTGTCCCATACTTGCCATGAGAAATCTTCCGTCACAAACAGCAAGCATTGTCTCATGACCGCCAATTCTTGCTTTTCCTGTAACCACAGCTTCATCAAGCCCTGTCTTTTCCTGGAGGCTTTTTACCTTTCCTTCATACCCTTTAAACTGCAGAGGATTGACAAATTCCATTCTGGCATCCCATTCCTCAAAGGTATTCTCATCAGCAACCATACGGATTCTCTCCCTGGCATGAACTCGAAAATATCCATGACATTTTGGACAGATATATCCTGCTCTTTTTACATCTTCTGTGAAAATAGCAGCCTGACATTTGTTACATTTTTTCAAAAGTCCCTGTGGGACCTCGGGCCTGTTTTCCTTGTTGGAACTGCCTGTTTTTCTGATTTTTTTAAACATATTCTGCAGCTTCATGTATTGTTCCTCTTACTGACTTTCCATTTGATTGATAAATTCAATATCGATCATTCCATCTACAAAATTGGGATGATGCAAAATTTCATACTGATAATCCACATTCGTCTGAATGCCTTCAATAATCACTTCCCCAAGGGCGCTGCGCATTTTTAAAATTGCCTCCTGCCGATTCTCTCCATGGACAATGAGTTTTGCCAACATGGAATCATAATAAGGAGGAATTTCATAACCACTGTAAATAGCAGTGTCCACGCGGACACCTTTTCCTCCCGGCAGATATAAATCCGTAATGGTTCCAGGAGAAGGACGGAAGTTATGTTTTGGATCCTCTGCATTAATTCTGCACTCAATGGCATGACCTTTTAAAACAATTTCATCCTGACTCACCTGCAGCTTCTCCCCTGCTGCAATACGAATCTGTTCTTTTACTAAGTCCAGGCCTGTGACCCACTCAGTCACTGGATGTTCCACCTGGATTCTGGTATTCATTTCCATGAAATAAAAAGCTCCATTTTGTTCCAGAAGAAATTCAATGGTTCCTGCATTGGTATATCCTGCGGCTTTGGCTGCTTTTACGGCTGCTTCTCCCATTTTTTGACGAAGTTTTGGACTTAAAGCTGGTGATGGAGACTCCTCTATGAGCTTCTGATGATTTCTCTGAATAGAGCAGTCACGTTCCCCTAAATGCACCACATTCCCATAATTGTCCGCTAAAATTTGAAATTCAATATGTCTTGGTCGCTCTACAAAATGCTCCACATACATCGCATCATCCCCAAAGGCATTTCTGGCCTCTGTCTGTGCCATGTGAAAGCTGTTCTCAAATTCCTCTTTAGAAAATGCAGTACGCATTCCTTTTCCGCCTCCACCAAGGGCCGCCTTAATCATTACCGGATATCCTGCTTCCTGGGCATGTTCTAAACCCTCTTCTACGGTATACACACTTGCGCTGTTTCCGGGAATCACAGGAACTCCTGCTTCTTCCATGGTTTTCTTGGCAATGGATTTATTTCCCAACCGTTCAATCACCTCTGGAGACGGACCAATAAAAGTTAATCCGCAGGTTTTACAAAGCTGTGCAAATTTGCTGTTTTCTGATAAAAATCCAAAACCAGGATGAATGGCATCTGCTCCTGTAACGATAGCTGCACTTAAAATCCGTTCCATACTCAGATAACTCTCCGAAGAAGCAGCCGGACCAATACATACCGCCTCATCTGCAAGCTGTGTATGCAATGCTTCTTTATCTGCCTCTGAATAAACCGCTACGGTTTCAATGCCCATTTCTCTGCACGCGCGAATAATCCGCACTGCAATCTCCCCTCGATTGGCAATTAATATTTTCTCAATCATTTCCCTTATCCTCTATTCATCTCCTACCATAAAGGTAAGTTCTGCGCTGGCTACTACTTTTCCATCTACAGAAGCAACCGCTTCCCCTACTCCCAGAGGACCTTTTCGTTTGATAATCCGTGTTGCCAGTTTCAACTTATCCCCTGGTACTACCATGCCTTTAAAACGACATTTCTGAATACCTCCGAAAAAGGCAATTTTCCCTTGATTTTCAGGAATACTTAAAATAGCTACTGCCCCCGCTTGGGCAAGAGCTTCAATAATGAAAACTCCTGGCATAACTGGCTTCTGGGGAAAATGTCCTTTAAAAAAATCCTCTCGGTAAGTCACACACTTATATCCTACTGCATATTCTCCTGGTTCATAATCTTCAATGGCATCCAAGAGTAAAAATGGATGTCGGTGAGGGATAATTTCCTGAATTTCCTTTATATTTAATGGTTTCATATTCTGCCCCCTCTCTATTTCACCAGAAAAAGAGGCTGTCCATATTCCACTGGTTCCCCGTTTTCCACTAAAATTTTCTCAATCACACCTTGCACTTCACTTTCAATTTCATTCATCAGCTTCATGGCTTCCACAATTCCCAGTACCGTACCTTCCTGCACCTGGTCTCCTACCTGTACAAAGGGTTCCCCATTTTCAGAAGGAGCTGCATAAAAAGTACCTACCAGAGGAGAGGTAATATAGCTTCCCTCTTTCTCAGATTCTGTCGTTGGTTCCTTTACCGCCAGTTCCTGTGGCACTGCAACAGAAGGCGCGTTTTCTGTTTCTGTCTTGATTTTATTTTTCTCTTTTTTCAGGGAAAGCTTTACGCCTCCCTCTTCATAATTCAACTCTCCCACAGAGGAAGCAGATACAGCCTGAATCAGTTCTATGATTTGTTCCACATTCATTTTTTTACTCTACCCTTCATATTTCTTCAACAAAAGTGACGCATTGTGTCCCCCAAATCCCAGGGAATTGGTAAGCACATAATGAATTTCTTTTTCTACAGGGGCTCCAATAGCATAATTTAAATTACACTCCCCATCTGTTTCCTGGGTTCCCATGGTCTGGTGAATAAAGCCTTCCTGAATACTCTTAGCACAGACAACGCATTCTACGCCTCCTGCTGCTCCAAGCAGATGTCCAATCATAGATTTTGTAGAGTTTACCACTACCTTGTCCGCTGCATCCCCCAGGGCATAACGAATGGCTCTTGTCTCAAACAAATCATTGTGATGAGTGCTAGTTCCATGGGCATTGATATAATCAATTTTTTCTGGAGAAATCCCTGCTTCCTCCATAGCCAGCTTCATAGCCATGCCTGCTCCTTCTCCGTTTTCTGCCGGAGAAGTAATGTGGTAAGCATCTGCTGTCGCACCATATCCTACCACCTCAGCGTATATATTTGCACCTCGTCTTCTGGCATGTTCCAGTTCTTCTAACATCACAACCCCTGCTCCTTCTCCAAGGACAAACCCATCTCTGTCCTTATCAAAAGGTATAGACGCTCTCTTAGGATCCTGTGATGTGGAAAGCGCTGTAAGTGCTGTAAACCCTGCCACTCCTGTTGGACAGATGCTGCTCTCCGTTCCTCCTGCTACGCAGATGTCCAAATCTCCGTAAGCAATGGCACGGAAGGCATCTCCAATGCAATGGGTGCCGGACGCACATGCAGTCACTACATTGGTACATTTTCCTTGAAAGCCAAGCTGAATGGAAACATTCCCTGCTGCCATATTAGAAATCATCAAAGGTACCATGAGTGGATTTACTCTGGAAGGTCCTTTTGTTAAAATCTTCTCATAATTACTCTCCACGGTCTGAAGGCTTCCAATACCAGAGCCAATAATAACCCCTGCACGATAAGGATTTTCTTCCTCCATGTTCAGTCCTGCATCTTCAAACGCTTCTTTCGCTGCTGCAACTGCATACTGAGAAAAAGTTTCCATGCGCTTTGCTGCTTTGAAATCCATGCGCTCCTTTGGAGAAAATCCTTTTACTTCTGCTGCCAGTTTTACTTTGTAATCAGAAGTATCAAACTTGGTAATAGGGCCAATTCCCACTTCTCCTCTACGAATACCCTGCCAAAATTCTTCCACTGTATTTCCAATGGGAGTCACTGCTCCCAGTCCTGTAACCACTACTCTTTTTTTCATGTATGCTCCTTTTCTCTACATGGCCATGCCGCCGTCTACACAAAGTACCTGTCCAGTAATATATCCAGCTCCCTCTGATGCCAGAAAAGCCACGGCTTCTGCCACATCTTTTGGATTTCCAAATTTTTTCAGAGGAATCTGTGTCTGCACCTGCTTCTGTACCTCCTCAGAAAGTACTTCTGTCATATCTGTGGTAATAAATCCCGGTGCCACTGCGTTGACCGTAATTCCTCTAGAAGCCAGTTCTCTGGCCGCTGATTTGGTAAGTCCAATCACACCTGCCTTAGCTGCACAATAATTAGCCTGTCCTGCATTTCCCATAACGCCTGATACAGAAGAAATATTAATAATCCGTCCACTTCTCTGCTTCAACATCTGTCTGGAGGCAAAACGAATTCCATGAAATGGCCCTTTTAAATTGGTCTGCAAGACTGCATCATAATCCTCTTCCGACATTTTCATCACCAGACCATCTCTGGTAATCCCTGCGTTATTCACCAGAATATCCAATCTTCCATAAGTCTTGATAATCTCCTGGAAAAATTTCTCACAGGCAGCATAGTCAGATACATCACATCCATAGATTTCTGCCTGTCCCTGCTGTTCTTCAATTTCCTGCTTCACCTTTTCTGCCTGTTCTCTATTTCCACGATAATTAATAATCACAAAAATATTGTCCGCTGCCAGCCTTTTTGCAATGGCTCTCCCAATTCCTCTGGAAGCGCCTGTTACCACTGCTACTTTCTTCTCTAACATAATGCTCTCCCTACCTTTTCTACCTCTTCCCAGGTTCCTACCTGATAGCATGCTACATCCCTGTTAATCTTTTTCAGAAAGCCGGATAATGTACGTCCGGGGCCAATTTCAACAAAGGTGTCCACACCATTTTCTATCATTTTTTCCACACTCTGCTGCCAGTAAACAGAAGATGCAATCTGCTGCACCAGCAGTTCTTTTGTCTCTTGGATATTCGTTACATAGCTTCCTGTTACATTGGTAACATAAGGAATCTGCAATTCTGAAAATGTAATTTCATCTAAAACTTCTCTCAGGGAGTTTCCTGCTTCCTTTAACATAGGAGAATGAAAGGGTCCGCTGACCTTCAGAGGCAATACCCGTCTGGCTCCTGCTTCTTTTAAAACCGCTGCAGCCTGCTCCACCTGCTCTTTCCAACCTGTAATCACAATCTGTCCTGGACAGTTATAATTAGCAACACTAACACCTTCTATCCCTGTGATTTGTGCATCCACCTCTTCAGCCTCCATGCCAAGCACTGCTGCCATAGCTCCTTTTCCTCCTGGAACTGCATGTTCCATGAGAATACCTCTTTTCCTTACAGCCCAAATAGCATCTTGAATCTTTAGACCTCCTGCTGAAGCAATGGCACAATATTCACCAAGACTTAACCCTGCAGTAACCTCTGGCCTTAAGCTCTGTTCTCTTAATACCTGTTCCATAGCCATACACACAGTTACCATAGCTGCCTGGGTGTACTCTGTTTCATGGAGCTTTTTATTTTCTTCAAAACAGAGTTTTTTCATATCCAGTTTCAGATTTTCTGATGCCTCATCTATAATGCCTCTTGCTGTCTGGCTGTGTTCGTAAAAATCCTTTCCCATTCCTACAACCTGGGCACCCTGTCCAGGAAACATAAATGCAATCTTACTCATGATTTCCCATTCCTTTCATCACTGCTTCTGCCTGTGCAATGAGCTTTTCTATAATTTCTTTACAAGGAAGAATGTCTCGAATCATGGCTGCGGACTGTCCTGCCATAACGCTTCCGTTTATCACATCCCCTTCTACTACTGCTTTTCTAAGACTACCAAGAGTTAAAAGCTCCAGTTCTTCAAAAGGCACTCCTGCCTGTTCTTTTTCCAGATAGGTTTTGGTCATCTGATTTCTCAAAGCTCTCACTGGATGCCCTGTGCTTCGTCCTGTGACTCTGGAATCAATATCTTTTGCCTTTACTATATAATTCTTATAATTTTCATGAACTTGTGCTTCCTGGGATGCTACAAAACGTGTACCAATCTGTACACCCTGGGCGCCCAACATAAAAGCTGCTGCCATACCTCTTCCATCAGCAATTCCTCCCGCTGCAATTACTGGAATCTGCACTGCATCTACAATCTGTGGTACCAATACCATAGTGGTATTCTCCCCAATATGTCCTCCTGCCTCAGTTCCCTCTGCCACCAAAGCATCTGCTCCACAGCGCTCCATACGTTTTGCCAGGGCCACGGAAGCAACCACTGGAATGACCTTAATTCCTGCCTCTTTCCACATCTTCATATATTTCTCAGGAGAACCGGCTCCAGTGGTAACTACCGGCACCTTTTCCTCTGCCACAAGCTTTGCCACTTCCTTGGCATAAGGGCTCATAAGCATAATGTTCACCCCAAAAGGCTTATCTGTCTTTTCTTTTACCAGATGAATCTGCTCTCTCACCCAATCAGCAGGAGCACTGGCTGCCCCAATAATTCCAAGACCGCCTGCCTCTGAAACAGCTGCTGCCAAACAATTCTCTGCCACCCATGCCATGCCCCCCTGTATTACTGGTGCCTCAATATTCAAAAGTTCTGTAATTGCTGTGTTCATTTCTCTATCCTCTCAATTCTCCTGATTCATTCCAACTCTCAGTTACCATTCCAACAAACTCCCTGCCCAGGAAAGTCCTGCTCCAAACCCTGCCAGTATGAGTTTATTTCCCCTTTTTAACAACCCTTTCCGATTCCATTCATCCAAAAGAATGGGAATACTGGCTGCTGAGGTATTTCCATATTCCTGAAGATTCATAGGAAATCTGGAAATCTCTGCTCCGATCCTTTTGGCTGCTGCCTCAATGATTCTCTTATTTGCCTGATGTAAAAAGAAGTAATCAATCTCTTCCTGCTTCATTTGTGCCTGTTTCAGAAGCTCTTCCACAATCTCCGGAACACTTCGTACTGCAAACTTGAAAACTCGCTGTCCGTCCATATGAAGGAAAGTTTCCTCCATATGCTTTTGTTCTTCCCAGTCTTTCCTATGGCGGCTTCGTCCTGTCAGTACACCACCTCCGGCACCATCGGAATGTGCTGCATGGAAACACAATCCGCCTTCTTCTGCTCGAAGTATCACTGCTCCGGCTCCGTCTCCAAACAAGATACAAGTCCCTCTGTCTGTCCAGTCTATGACATGAGACATGCTGTCAGATCCAATGATTAAAATGGTTTTATAAAGCCCTGCCTGAATATAAGCCTGAGCAGTCTGATAAGCCAAAAGAAAACCGCTGCAGGCTGCATTTAAGTCAAACCCCACGCTATTTGCTGCCTTTATGGCTTTCTGTACTTCACAGGCCACACAGGGAAATATGGTATCCGGCGTGGAAGTAGCCACCAAAATCAAATCCACTTCCTCACTGGAAATTTCAGCTTGACAAAGAGCTTCCCTGGCTGCCTGTGCTGCCATATAAGAAGTGGTTTCCTCCTCTGCCACATGACGTCGGGCAATACCTGTACGTTCCCGAATCCAGGCGTCGTTAGTATCCACCAACTTTGCCAGTTCCTGATTTTCTACGATTCTTGCCGGCACATAGGCACCGGTTCCTAAGATTCTTCCAGTCATCCTTCATCTCCGTTATACTGTCATTTCTTTTTTTTATTTGCATAATTATTTTAGTATAAAATATTTTGAAATTAGATTATTTTGATTTTCAAAGTATATCACAAAAAAAAGATTTGTCAAGTGTGGAATATAAAACTTTGTATCTGCTTTTTTCAGAAATATTTGCATTTCTATTCATTATAATTGATAAATCTATGTTTTTCCTGTAAAATATATACATAATCATCATGAAAAGGAGGGCGTTTATGAAAAAATGCATAGGAATTTTTCTTGCCATTGTATTGTGCCTATCCTCTTCTGGCTGTAAAGGAGAAAATCCACAGCCAAAGAAGGAAACTTTAACCGTCTGCGTAGAAGAGGAACTTTTTGACTATACCCGAGATTTACTGGATCTGTGGGAAATGTTAAATGAAGGTGTCCAGGGAAAACTGGAAGTGATTCCACAGGATACCGATACTGCCGAAATCAAGGCATCTAATATCAGAACGGAACTGATGTCAGGAGAAGGCCCCGATGTATTTCTGCTTTCTACGGGAGCTGCAAGAGCAAATATGCCAGATCTTTTCCAAAATCCAGAAAAACTAATGTACACAGACACTTTTTTACCCTTGGATGATTTTCTGGAAACAGCAGAATATGCCAGACCAGAGAAGTTCAATCAAAAGATTTTAGAAGCAGGAAGAACAGAGGAAGGCCAGATGATCTTACCCCTCACTTATACGTATCGTAAGTATGCCTTTCGGAAAACAGATTTGGAAGGATTGCAAGAGATTCCCCACTCTTGGGAGGAACTGAGAACCTGTGAAAATCCGGTGCTGCAAGAGGCGGTATTCCATTATACTCATTGTATGTATCCTTTATTTGGTAAACTGGCAGATTACAAGGAAGGCAAGCTGCTGTTTACGGAAGAAGAACTTCAAACCATGTTAAAAGAAGTCTGTACTTATACAGAGTGGAACGAATACAGAGAAAACAGGCCGGAAGATTTGTCCATTCAAGGGCTTTTTGATTTTTACCCAAATCTGGCAGCTTCTCAGGATGAAAAAATCCTTGCGGGAATCCCCAATAAAGACGGAGGAATCACAGCAGAAGTCGGCACCTACATAGCAGTAAACCGGAACACCAAGATACCAGATGAAGCCTTTTCCTTTTTAGACTTACTGTTTCGTGATGAAATCTTGTTCGGACCAGGTATAAAAGTTGGAACCAAATGGGGAGGAAATAGGTTTCAACATTGGTTTTCCTATACGGACCATTTGATTCTGAATCAGGAGCTAGCGAAACGGTATCCCGACCTTTCTGAAGCTGATTTAACAGCCCTGTCAGAATTGGATAAGCAAATCAATGCGGTATCCTTTTATTCGGACCTGGAAAAAGAATTAGAAGATTTATACTGGCCCTATTTCCAAAGTTATCATGCTAAAGAAGATGAAACCAAGCGATTGGAAATGGTGTCAAAGGCTTATGAAACCATGGAAATGAACGTACTGGAGTAAACCAGAAAGGGGGAGATTTATGAAGAAGAAAAAGTATCTGTCCGGCTATCTCCTGATTGCACCGGTGACTTTAGGATGTCTGCTGTTTTATGGGATTCCTTTTGGTATGGTGGTTTCCTATTCTTTTAAGAGCAGTCCTGGACGTATGGGACGTTTTGTAGGATTGCTAAATTATGAGAACGTGTTGGGAAATGAGCTGTTCCGACTGGCCTGCTGGAATACCTTCTGTTTTTTCCTGGTGGGACTTCCCTTAAGTCTGCTCATTGCCTATGGGATTGCTCTTTTGCTGAAAGGACAGGCACAGAGACATGAAATTCTGAAATCCGTCCTCCTGCTTCCCTATGTAATGCCGGTAACCGGAGCGGTTCTCCTGGTAGAACAGATTTTTGGAAAAGATGGAAAGCTGAATCTTCTATTGGATGCCTTCGGATTATCCCCCAGCAACTGGCTGGAATCCTCCTGGGCCTTTGTGATTGTCCTTTTGTTGTATTTATGGAAAAACGTAGGGTATGGTGTCATTCTCCTTCTTGCAGGACTTATGACAATCCCAAAAGAGCAGTATGCAGTTTCGGAATTAGACGGCGCCGGAAGCTGGCAGAAATTCTGGCATATTACCACCCCACAAATGTGGAATCCTGTGTTTTTCGCCCTTCTGTTTGCCATGATTAACGGATTCAAATGCTTCCGAGAAATTTTCCTTATTGGCGGTGAGCATCCTGGAAAAGAATTGTACATGATGCAGCATTTTATAAACAATAACTTTGAAAATCTCAATTATGGAAAATTGTCTGTGGCATCTGTGCTGTTGTTTGCAGCAATCACTGTAGTCATAGGATTCTCCTATGCATGGGTTCAAAAAAAGGAGGGATACAAGGAATGAACAAGAAAACATACCAGTATGGGGCTGGAATACTTGCCCTGTTGCTGGCTTTGATTTGTATGTTCCCGTTTGTGTTTGTACTGGCAGGAAGTTTCTGGAGGGAAGGAGCTCTTTCCTGGCAGGCCTATTATGATGTATTCCTGGCTTCTCCCCAGTATCTGAATCGATTCTGGAAGAGTCTTGGAATGTGCATCTGCATTGCCCTTGGACAGGTAACTGTTTCTGCCCTGGCAGGATATGGATTTGCCAAATACAGGTTTCCAGGGAAAAATCTGATTTATTTTTGTCTGATGATCCTCATGATTCTGCCTTTGCAGGTAACTTTGGTTCCCAACTATATTATGCTGGATAAGCTGCACATGTTGGGAACAGAAAAAGCTCTGATTTTACCTGGGATTTTCCTGCCTTTGGGAACCTTCCTCATGACCCAGTGCTTCAAAAGCCTGTCAGATGAAGTCATTGACCAGGCAAGGGTAGATGGATGTAACTTATTGGAGACCATGATAAGAATTGCTGTACCTATGAGCAGGGGTGCACTGGTCTGTGCAGGGCTTCTGTCTTTTCTGGATGCATGGAATATGGTGGAACAGCCCATTGCCTATCTGAAGGAGTTTGCCAAGTATCCTCTTTCCGTGGCCCTGGCCTATGTATCACCAGAACAAGCTGTGCGGCAGTTTGTATGCTGTATCCTGGTTCTTTTGCCTCTGCTGGCCCTGTTTTCCTGTTTTAACAAAGAGCTGGTAGAGGGTATTGTGTTTGGGGAGGAAAAATAATATGAAAGGAAGAACAATCTGTTTTTTTCTGGGGACATTCTGGCTGCTCCTGATCTGTACCATACTTTCCAGCAGCATAGAAAGGCAGATGACCGTAAAAGTGCAAGTTTTAGAACCGACTCCTTCTATGCTTGAAATGAATGCACCCATGCAAGTCTATTCCTCAGAAATTTTAAGCGGTGGCAACCTGTATGAGTCTGTAGAAGGCAGTGAATGGGAATCTGGCTTCAGGGCAGAAATCGTACCTCCGGAATTGTATATAACGGAAGGAAATGAGATTATGCTCTCTCCAGAAGGCGCTGGACTTTCCGAAAAGATTCTATACCGAACCAAAGAACTCTTTCCAGGAGCTGTGGTACAAAAGATTATGCCCATCCAAGGAAAAGAGGGACTCTATCTTACTCTTTCACCAAAAAAAGAGCCTCAACTGTCCTCTATGACAGGGAAAGAACCTTACATGGAAAACCTGCAAAAAGAGGAACTGGGGCTTTTGCCAGAAGAACGGTTATACAGCATGACAGAACTGGAGAATTTTTCAAACATGTTCCTTTTCCTCGGTCTTTTACTGGCAGCGCTGGCAAGTACCCTGTTCATATGGATTTATAGTTGGAAATTGTCGAAAAATGTGCGGAAACATAAAACGCCTTTATTGGTAAATGGCGGTGTGCTTACACTGCTTTTACTTGGAATATACAAACTGGCAGCAGCCCTCCAACTTTCATCTTCCCTTTTGCCAAAAGAAAATATCTTGGATTTAGAGCATTATAGAGAAACCTTTGGATTTGTCCTGAAAGCTTTGGAGAAATTGCAACAAATGGGAAATGAAGAGGCAGAAAAAATTCTGGAGATGTTCCAACATAATCTTCATCTTGGATGCCTGGCAGCAATTCTTGGAATTCTCGGGTGCTGTGTTTATATAATTTCTATAAAAAAAATTAAATGTAACATCTAACAGCAACATTGAAATCTTTCAAAATAATAGTAATGCAGGAGACTTGCCCAAACGAGAAGTCTCCTGCACGCACTGTAAAGTCCAATTCTATTTATACCTTTTAAATATTTTCCTTTGCTTCGATATAACTCATCACTTCTTTTAATGTTGGAATAGATGATTGCGCTCCTTTTCTTGTAACCACAATAGCTGCTACATAATTTGCAAATTCAACTGCATCTTTTAAAGCTTTCCCTTTTGCCAGCATAACTGCAAGAGCTGCTGTAAAAGAATCTCCTGCTGCAGTTGTATCGATTGCCTTCACACTTATTGCCGGTACACGTTCTATTCCAAGCTTTGCACTATTCATATAAACGCCTTTTTCTCCCAATGTTACTATTACATCTTTCACACCTTTTTTTCTTATAAACTCTGTTGCTTCCTCTAAATGATCTTCTGGATGCTCTATACCGGTTAATATTTCCAATTCAGTTTCATTTGGTTTTATTATATCTACATAGGCATAAAGTTCTTCTGGAAAATTT
Organism: uncultured Bacillota bacterium; assembly: GCA_905200905.1. Lineage (GTDB taxonomy): Bacteria > Bacillota > Clostridia > Lachnospirales > Lachnospiraceae > Blautia. Next base: position 61,557 of record CAJKMA010000003.1, on the reverse strand, counting down.
TCAGGTGCTGGTGCCGGATCTAAAATCACTATTTTCCCAAGTTTTTTTGCAATTTTTGCAGCATAACATACTGTCTCTAATGGTATTTCCAATTGCAAAATAACAATATCACTTTTCATTATAATATCTAAATTATCATCAATATCTTTTGGAGATAACGTTGCATTTGCTCCTGAAACAACTATGATATTATTATTTCCCTCTTTGTTTACTGTAATCAATGCAAGCCCAGTTCCTACATCTTCCTTAACAAGTATCCTACTTGTATTAACATTAGCAGCGCTTAGACTATTCATTTGAACATCTGCATACATATCCTTTCCAACTGCCCCAAGAATAGTAACATCAGCTCCTAATTTTCCCAATGCGCATGCCTGATTTGCTCCTTTTCCTCCTGCATTTGTATCCATTCTTTTACTAAGAATAGTTTCTCCAACAACAGGTGTATGATCCACCTGTACCGTCATGTCTAAATTCAAACTTCCGATAACTAAAACTTTCTTCATACTGTTTTCTCCTATCATCCTTTTACACTTCCTGCCGTGATACCTTCAACAAAATATTTCTGGAATGGAAGGAACAAACAAATTGGAATAATGGCTGATATCATTGAGCCTGCATAGATATATGTCCACTGAATAGAACGCTCTCCACTAAATTGGCTAATTGCAATCTGTATGGTTCTAATCTCCTTAGATCGTGCCACCAAAAGAGGCCACATATAAGAATTCCATTGATTCATAAAAATCATAAGTCCAGCAGTTACAAAGACTGGAATTGAAATTGGCATAATCACTTTCACAAATATAGTTGGCCATTTTGCTCCATCTACCCTTGCAGCCTCCACTAAGCTTGGTGGAATATCTTTGAAAAATTGAATAAACAAAAATGTAACCAAGCCATCTGCAATTGCTGGTATTATCATCCCCGTATAGGTATCAACCATACCAAATCTATTAGCAACATTGTATAACGGAATTGCAATTGCCTCAAATGGAACCATAAAGGAAATTAATACTAGAGGATAAAATATTTTCTTTCCTTTAAATTCAAAACAGGTAAACGCAAATCCTGCCATCGAATTAATCAGACATCCAAAAATAATAGAAAATACTGTTACAATCATTGTATTCGCAATTGGGCGCCAAAATTCATATTTCGTAAAAATTATACTGTAATTTTCTCCCGTAAAATTAGTAGGAATTAAAGATTTTATAGTGAATGGAAACATATTCCTAAATAAATCATCCTGCGTTCTTAAAGATGCGGATAAGCAGAAGAAAATGGGAAATAAAGACGCAATCGTCATAATCACTAACACTATATATATAATAACTTTTTTGGTAATTCTTTTTTGTTTCAGTGTCATAACCTTACGCCTCCTTTTCCGTTAAACATTTATTCTGAATAAAACATATAAGCATAACAATAATAAGCAGTATAGTTACAATACACGCCTGTCTTGGTCTATTTGAATACTTAAATGCTGATTTATATGCTTCATACATTAAGACATTAGTGCTTCCCTGAGGACCACCTTCTGTAGCAATCTGAATTGGAGCAAAAAGTAAAAAATTGGCTGTAGTATTTGCTATAAATACAAAGAGTAATGTGTTTTTTAGCAATGGAATTGTTATTCTAAATAGTGTGCTGAAAAATCCAGAACCATCAATTTTCGCTGACTCATAAACAGCAGTATCAATTCCTTTTAAACCTGCTAAAATAAACATCATCCAATATGCACAACCTCTCCATGATGCAATTAAAACAATCGACAAAAGAGCCCATTTTTTATCAATAAGGAAACCTATTGGACGAATACCTAAAATCCCAAGAATACTATTTACTACTCCGTTATTAACATTCAACATCATCTGCCAGATGACTGTCGCAATAGTCAAAGAAATGCAAAATGGCAGATAAAAAACTGTTCTGAAAATTTCAATCCCTTTCACTTTAACATTCACTATCATTGCCATAATAAATGCAATTATAATCTGAAGAGGTATTATAATAATGTTAAATTTTAAAGTAACCCATAAAGAATTCCAAAACGTTTTATCTGCAAATAACAATTTATAATTTTCAAGTGTAAAACTACCTTCCTGAGAAAGAACCCCTTGTACAACACTATCAATAATAGGATAAATCTTAAATATGCAAATCAAAACAATCGTTGGCAATATTAAAAGATATGGAAGCCATTTATTTTTAATATAGATACCACCCATAGTATCCTCCTATCTTTCCGAATCAAAATATCTATTAACGTTTTCTTTTCTTACTTAAAAATGGCGGAATATCGGTTAGGACATGCCGCCATATCAAATCTATCAATTATTTTTTATATGCAGCTATAGCAGAATCAAACTGCTCTATGGCATTATCAAGAGTTTCTTTCACATCCGCTCCATTTCGAACATCCTCCCATGCCTGATCTAGCACCGTAGAATATTCACCAAATACAGGAGTTACCGCACGAGGAACAGCTGTATTTGCAGCTTCATATGCAGCAATTTTCATGCTCATGGAAGCATTTGGATCATTTTTAATCTCTTCTTGCTTATCCAAACGGCTAGGTACATCTCCATTTGCTTCTAACCACATATCGCTACCTTTTTCCAAAGTAAACCATTTAATAAAATCTGCCGCTGCATCTTTATTTTTTGAATTAGAATTGATTCCAAAATACCAACTACCTGTAGAAGTTGCTACTTCATCCTCAAAACCTTCAAAACAAGGTGCATATGTACATCCAATTTCATCCTCAACTTTCATACCTGAAGCTGTCCAAGTACCACCTACTAAGAATAACATTTTACCTGCATAAAACTGATCACCTAACTGATCTGCATCATATCCTTTTGAAGCAATTCCTTCCTCTACCAGGTTCTGATACCATGTCATTGCATCAATCCAAGGTTTTGTATTCACAACACCATCTAATGAAAAACCATCTTCACTAATATTTTTTCCTCCCATAGAATTTGCAAGCATATTCATCTGATATACACGGCTTACCTGCTGGAAATCAAAACCAATCAATCCCTGTGTTCCGTCTGGATCTAATTTTTCTAATGCCTGTTTTGCCAAATCTGCAATCTGCTCATATGTAAGTCTATTATTCTCATCATTTTCTGGAATTGTGATACCTGCTTTATCAAGCAAAGTCTTATTATAATATAACTCCTGCGTAGATGTATTCTCAGGTGCTGCATACATAGTATCTTCCCAGACCCCCGCCTGATAAGAAGCTGAATCCCATTTTGCTTTATCTTCATCAGAAAAATATTTATCTAATGGTTCCAAATATCCGCTAGTACCATATTTAGAAATATAGGTAACATCAACACTCATAACATCAAAATCTGCATTTCCTGCAGCAGATTTTGTTTCGATAACCTCAAACAAATCATTGAATGCATAAAACTCCGCATCAATATGTACTCCTGTTTCTTTTTCATATTCTTCTAATATTGGCTTCGTAAGACCTTCCCAAGAATCCTCGCCTGGCCCTTGTGAAATCCATTTTAGTGTTACACTATCCGAATCTCCCTTGGATTCTTTATTCCCGTCACTACTTCCAGAATTTCCAGATTTTCCACATCCTGTCAAGCCTAAAGATGCCATCATCATTGCGCTTACTGTTAACGCTAAAACTTTTCTTATTTTCATATTCTCGTTTCTCCTTTTTCCAAATATTTACACATAGTTCAATATCTATAAGAATTGTCTCTACCCTAAACCTTAACCAATTCTATCTAGCAAGTTTTTCAAACAAATCCGCAAAAAGATTATCTCTCTTGATATGATAAACATACTTTATAAAATGACGATTATAATCAAAGGCATATCTATCATCATACTCAGGAATTGGACTATGTATTAAACAATCTTCTTCAAAATCTCCGTCCAACAACCAAGCTACAGCCGTTACATCCCAAATCGGCCTTGTCCATGTAGCGCCTCCATAACATTCCATTGCCTCTTTCGTTGTAACATCTACCAAATAATCACAAAGCTTATTTTTCCCTCTAAGATGATATTCTAACTCTGGACCGCTTGTAGTAAATGCAGATACAACGCCCATGCAAGGAAGCTGAACCAGTGGAACTCCGCATCCAAATACAATCCTAGCCCCTGCCACATCCTGAAACAGATTAAATTCTCTATTATGAGGCCAATGAATCGCATTCCCACCTAGCCAAATCAATACAATCTTATTTTTTATTTCTGGGTTTAATAATAATGCAGAAGACACATTTGTAATAGCTCCTATTGCAATCACATACAACGGATTCTCCTCTGTATAATTCATAGCTCTTTCAGCTAAGTCCTTTGCTGCATCTGATATTACAGGTTCTGTTTCAGAAGACATATATTCTGTGGAACCTTTATACACATGAGATTTTAGGTCTTCTCTCTCTAACAACGTAAGAATGTTCATAATTTCCTGATAACTTTTTTCCATACCATCAGCTGGACCTGTAGATTTCTCATTATGAAAAGGCGCAGCGTAAATCGCTTTTAAATCAAGTTTATCTTCTGATTTCACCAAATAAGCAACTGCAAACTGATCATCAATTTCATTATAAGTGTCTGTATCAATTACTACATCTACTTTTCCTTTCGGTTTTTGCAACCTCTTAATAATTTTCTCATTATCAATTCTACTCTTTTCTACTACACGGGAGCTAGTAAATTCATCCCACTCTTTTTGTGATTCTTTTTTCACTATAATTCTCCTTTCCTTTATCTCTTTTCACGTTACTACACCAAAAGAAAATATTTTCTTAAAGTGTTTTCCTATGCACATATTCTACATCTGTTTTTTTAATCTGTCAATATCCGTTTGTATTTTTATTAAATAAAAACATTTATGAAATAACTTTCTTGTCTATTATGTATAATTCTATATTACCTTTTCCATTGACAAATGATGTCTTTTCATTCATAATAAAACAAAAACTTATAATGAGGTTTTCATATGACAATCAAAGAAATTGCCAATCTGGCTGGAGTCTCTATTTCGACAGTTTCCAAAATTGTTAATAATAAAGATCAAAATATCAATCCAGAAACTCGTAGCCGGGTATTAAAAATTGTAAAAGAATATAACTATACCCCTTACGGAACTGTAAAAAATATATCCCATGCTAAGCGCTTTTTGTTAGGTGTTCTATTGCGTACAGCTTCGCAGACCAATTTAATGCTAAACGGTATTATCCAGGCAGCACAGGAGCAAGGATATAGCGTCTTGCTTCTAGACAGCCTTAACAACAAGGATACTGAATTAAAACATATTACATCTCTTTGTAAAAACAATATAGATGGAGTACTCTGGGAACCTGTAGAAGAAGATAGTTGTCAACATGAGCATTACTTTGCAGAACAAAATATCTCTGTCTGCTATGTCAATGCACCTTATACTTTATCTGCCTACAATATAGATTTTAAAACAATGGGATATGTTCTGACACAAAAACTATTAGAATACAAGCACAGTAAAATTGCCTGTCTTGTAAAAGAAAAAAGCCGACGCTCCGATATGGTATTTGAAGGATTTAAAAAATGTCTCTTTGACAACCAAATCCCTTATCATGATAAGATGAAACTTTTAGTATCTGACCCTGAATTCTGTTCCAAAATATTGAATTACAACTTTTCAGGGATTGTCAGTTCACATTTCGCATCTTCTCTTATTTTATACGAACAAATGAATAAAATGCACTACTATGTGCCTTCAGATTTATCTATAGTAAGTTTAAAAGATGATGTAAGAGAGGCAATTTCCTTTCCTCACATTTCCAGTATCAAAATCCCCTATTGGGAATTTGGCTATTATGTATGTAAAAATTTAATCCAAAAATGCGAAAAAAAAGCACTCGAAAAACCAGAGTACACCTTTATATCTAAATACATTTTTGATAATGAAGAAAGTTTAGATATCCCCTCTTTCTTTCGTTCAAAAAAAATTGTGGTAGTCGGAAGCATAAATACAGATATTACTTTCAATGTGGACTGGCTTCCTCAAGCTGGAAAAACCACTACTATATTAAGTTCTACTACCACGCTTGGAGGAAAAGGAGCGAATCAATCCGTTGGAGCTGCTAAACTTGGAAGAGAAGTTTCCCTTATAGGGGAAATCGGTAATGATGTAGACTCCACTTTTATATTAGATATCTTAGAAAAAGAACAGGTTGCTACTCAGGGCGTCCACCGGGATATAAAGGCCCAAACAGGAAAAGCCTATATTTATATCGAGCGGAATGGTGAAGGAACTATCACTATTATGTCTGGAGCAAACGGAAATTTAACTCCGCAAGATATTCAAAAAAGGCAACATCTTTTTGAAAATAGTGGTTTCTGTCTGCTTTCCACTGAAATTCCTATTCAAACAGTCTTAGAAGCAGCAAAAATTGCTAGAAAGTATGGTGCAAAAAATATCGTTAAACCTGCTGCCTTAAAGGCTATACCAGAACAACTTCTTCAAAATACAGATATTTTTATTCCAAATCGAAAAGAAGCAGCTACTCTATGTCCACACCTTGCCACGGTAGAAGAACAAGCTGAATATTTCTTCCAAAAAGGAATAAAAACAGTTATCATAACGCTTGGACATGAAGGATGTTATCTTAAAACTGAAGAAAGTTCAAAATACTTTCCAGCTGCAGATTTTATCTCTATTGATACCACTGGAGGTGCAGATGCTTTTATCTCAGCATTGGCTTCTTTTCTGATTGAAGGATATTCTCTAGAAAGCTCCATTCGTATTGCTACATATGCTGCTGGCTTCTGTGTCTCTAGGCAAGGTGTTGTTCCTGCTCTAGTAGATCGTAACACCTTAGAAACTCATATCAAAAAGATAGAACCCAAACTACTTAGCTAATTTCTTAATTTTCTACAAGACCATACGAAATAACTTTCTAGAAACTATTGCTTTCTTGCCCTCATAACGGGCAAGAAAGCACATTATTTACCTCCACAGCCTTCCCCAACTGCAAAGAATAAATATAAGTTTCTTTTACCTTTCTCTGTGTCAGGCACTCCAGGGCTTCTTTGTAATATTTTAACTGCATCTGATATTTCTCTACAAGACTTTCCGGTTTGTTGTTCCAGACTTTATCCGTTTTATAATCTACCAGAACCAACTCTTCCCCTTCCTCAAAATAAGCATCCATGATTCCCTGAATCAAAATTTCATCTCTGGAATCATATTCTTTCTGTACTTGATTTGCCGGCACACCAATGACAAAAGGCTGCTCTCGGTGCAGTTCCCCTCTTCTGCTGGCAGCCTGCATCCGCTGTCCCAGAGGACTTTCCACAAATTTATAAATTTCCCTGGCTTTTACCGTCTTTCTCATGGCAGGCGACAATTTTCTACTGGAAACCATGTCTTCTAACTGCTCTTTCACTTGTTCTAAGGTATCTGCACAGGTATAGTCAAGACATTCCAGTACACGATGATAGGCAGTACCGCGCTGTGCACCTTCCAGTACCACCTCTTCCTCACGCATGAAAGCCGGAACATAGCTTTCTGTTTCCGTATGATACAGAAGCATACTCTCTTCCTCTTGCGGCATTTGCATCCGCTTCACTTCAGAAACAGTAAGTTTTGCAGGAATTTGCCCCAGCGCCTCATAAGGATATTCATAAGAAAAACTTTCCTGTAGGCTCTCCCTAAGTTTCTGGTCATAAACCTGGCTGCAATCCCACATGAGAAGCTCTCCCTTTTTCAGTAGTTCTTCTGTGCGAAGCTGCGTTTCCTCCACTACCAATTCCATGGGAGAAATTCTACGGACAAAAAAGTCACCCGGCCCTTCATACCAAGGGTTCAGGGCATAAGCCTGTTGTCCAAAGGCTTCATACAGAGGTTTCATAGCCTTGTGTCTGGCAAGGGCTGCCAAAACCCAGTCCAGATAACTCTTCCCCTTCATGCGAATTCCATAGGAAAGCCGCTGCTTTTCCTGGTATTTTACCTTCTCAAAGCCAGTAAGCTTCTCCTCCAGTTTACACAAGGTTCCTGTCAGAATTAGCTTCTCCTTTGCCCTGGTTAATGCCACGTAAAGAATTCTAAGCTCTTCTCCAAGGCTCTCCAACGTAATCTCCTGCTGCACTGCCTTTTGCAAAATAGTTCTGGTACGAATACGGAACTTCTCATCTACACAGGGGGCGCCAATTCCCAAATCCGGATGCAGTACAATACTTTCCCTGGCATCCTGCATATTCATTTGTTTTCCAAGACCTGCCACAAACACAATGGGAAATTCTAGTCCCTTACTGCTGTGAATACTCATAATACGCACCGTATCTTCTTTTTCAGAAAGAACATTCGCCTCTCCAAAGTCCACCTGATATTTTTTCAGTTTCTCAATATAACGGATGAAATTAAACAATCCACGGTAACTGGTACTTTCATAGGCTCTGGCTTTCTCTACCAACATGAGAAGGTTTGCCTTTTTTTGCTCTCCTGAAACAAAAGCCTGCTGATACAATAAAAACCCTGTCTCATCAAAGAAATCCCACAACAATTCATGCATGGGAGTATAGGGTACTTTGCAGCGAAGCCTTCGGTATACCTCCAGAAACCTTCTCACCTTTTCTCCCAGGGAATTTTCCAACTTTTCTGCCAATAATACTGCTTCAAAAAGGCTGGCTTTTTCTTCTTTTTTCCCAAGCGCTTTTATCTCTGCTAATTCCTGGAAACAAAATCCATCAGGCAAACCACGCATGGCTCCCGCCAGAGGTATATCCTGCAAAGGATTATCTAAAATCTGAAGATAATCCAGCACAGTCGTCACCTCTGTGGATGAAAAATATCCTGTTTTTGTAGTAACGCTGGCTGGAATCCCAGAAGCATTCAGTATCTTTTTAAAAGTTTCAGCCCACCCAGACATGGTACGCAGCAAAATGGTAATATCCGAATACCTGGCTTTGCGGTACTCTGCTGTCTCCTTATCCAGAACCTCTTGATTTTCTATGAGCTCCCGAATACGAAGAGCCGCCATCTTTGCCTCCAACTCTCTGGCTGTCTGTCCATCCTCCCTCTCCTTCCACACAGGGTCATCCTCTTCCAATAAAAGCAATTCTGCTGCTGGTTCCTTCTGCTTTTGGGGAGGAAATTCCCGCTGTGGGTATAAGGCAGCATCTTGGTCATATTCCACACCGCCCAAATCGTCCCCCATAATCTGGTAAAACAAATAGTTGACACTTTCCAGCACTTCTTTTCTGCTTCTAAAATTCCGGTGCAGGTCAATACGCAGCTTCTCTTTTCCCTGCTCTAAGGGATACATGCGGAATTTTTCCATAAATAAATCCGGCCTTGCCAGACGGAAGCGGTAAATGCTCTGTTTCACATCACCCACCATAAAAACATTATAAATTCCATCTTCCATTCCAGATACAGCAGTTAAAAGCTTTTCCTGTACCAGATTGCTGTCCTGGTACTCGTCAATCATAATCTCTGTAAACTGCTCTGCCAGTTCTTTTGCTGCATTGGTGCGTTTATCTCCTTCTTCTGTATGCTCCACCAGAATTTCTAGGGCATAATGCTCCAAATCTGCAAAATCCAGAATGTTTTTTTCCTTTTTTTTCTCCTGATAGCACTCCATAAACCGCAAGGTTAAATCCACTAGAACCCCCACCGGTTCACCGGCTTTTCTAAGATTCTCTGCCATTTCCTCCATGGTCTCCTGAAAATATCGTTCCTTGATCTCTTTTATGAAATCCTTAGCTTGGCTTCTAAGATTCTTAGCCATCTCCTGCCTTTTTTGAGAAACCTGTTCTTTTTCCGCCTTTTTTCCAGCTGGAAGCCGCTTAAACTCTATGGCCTCCAAAAGCATCTTCCACTCCTTTAAGCTTTCTGCTTTTTGCGCCTTCTCTATCGCTGCTTTCTCAGACTCTAAAAGCTCCAGATAAAATCCTGGTCCATCTGCTTCCTTACAAATTTCTACAGCCTGTTCCAAAAGCTCTGCTGCTTCCCTTATCTCTTTCTCAAGTTCTGCTTTTACACATGCCACCCATGGCGCCTTCTCCAGGTCTTCCACATCCTGCACTTCATAGGCTTTTTTACAGGATTCCAGCCACTCTGTGGGATAGGGATAGCTCATAGAAAAGCCATAGAGCTTTTGCATAAGCTCCGGAATTTTTTCATCCGTCTTTCCTCCAGAAAAACCATCCACAAAGGCTGCAAAAGCATGATTATCCTCCTTTGCATAGGCTTCCTCCATGACTTTATCCGCCACATCTGCCTGCAAAAGACGCATCTCACCTTCATCTCCCATACGAAAAGAAGGGTCCAGGTCAATCAAATGAAAATAATTTTTTACAACATACGAACAAAAACTATCAATGGTTGTAATCTGTGCATGATGCACCAACACACTTTGCCGCTGTAAATGCTCATTATCTCGGTCTGTTTCCAACTTTTTCTCAATGGCAGCCCGTATTCGCTCTTTCATTTCTCCTGCTGCTGCCCTGGTAAAAGTCACAATCAAAAGGCGGTCAATGTCTACTGGATGATGTTCATCTGTAATTAATTGTAAAATCCTCTCCACCAAAACTGCAGTCTTCCCACTTCCTGCAGCAGCGCTGACCAAAATATTACAATTTCTGGTATCAATGACCTTCCTTTGTTCCTGGGTCCACGAAACACTCATGCTCTGTACCTCCTTTCAATGCTTCTCTCATTTTCTCCCAGACTTCCTGGGATGTGTAGCTATGAAGCCTTCGGTAAGAATATCCTGGAATCTTCTCATCAAAACCACAGACGCTGGCATAAGGACAATAGGCGCAGGCATTTTCCTTTTGTTTCTCAAAGGGATTTACATTTACATTTCCATTTAAAATCTCCTGTCCGATTTCTTTTGCCTTATCATTCACATAATTTCTCATGGTTTCAAACTGATTCTGATAAGCCACTTTGGAATTGCTGCTAAATGTCCCTTTTGCTGTATATTTTACTGGTATTGCCATGGATTCCACAGACTTTCCTGCTGCCAGATTTTTATCCAGCTTTTCCAAGATTTCAGGCTCTGCTCCTGCAATGCCGTCCATTTTTAATTTCTTCAAAAGCTCCTCTTGGGGATACTCTGGATTCTTTAAATCCTCTCGATTCAGCATAGGGTCCTTAATCTGATAATAAAAAATTCCTGCTGGCTTCACCCTTTTCCCTGGAAACCGTTTCTGCTCCAGTTCAATGGCTGCATTCAAATACAAGGCTAGCTGAAGCTGCAAACCATAATACAATTTTACAAAATCCAGCTCTGTTGCACCTGATTTATAATCAATGACCTTTACATACAACTCGTCTTCTTCCCCTTGACACACATCAATACGGTCAATTCTCCCCTTTAGATGCAGACGCTCTCCAGGGGCTAAAGGAATGTTAAGGCTTTCTATCTGATCTTGTGGACCAAATGCCCACTCTGTCATGGCAGGATAAAATTCTCCTTGACGAAGCTGGCATTGCAGGGCCCATACGCTGCGCTTTACCATGCGCTTTGCCCTGTTCACTGTATAGGCATTTCTGGCGCTGCTTAATAAAATAGTTTCACCTGAATGCTCCACCACCTCATCGACACAGGCTTCTGCCAGAGCATCCCGCTCCTCATCCGAAAGTCCGGTCCATTGCCACCCTTGCTCTCGTATCTTTTTGGCAAACAAATCCAGACTGTCATGGAGCAAGGTTCCTAAATCTGCCATGCTAAATTCATATCGCGCACGTTCTCTAAGCTCCAAACCATACAAAAGGAAATGAGAACAAGCGCATTTTGCAAATTGCTCCAATCTGGTTGCGCTGTTTTCCAAGTCTACTCCATAAAGGGCATGGGCTACTCCTTTGCTAATACCATCTTGTGGATTCATATAATATGCCCCATCAATAAGTCCCTGCACCAAAGGCCGAAACTTATCCTGGCTTTGAAACCAAGATAGCAACTCCTCAAACAAAGGAGACTCCTTCTGTGTGCTGCGAAGCTGCTCAGACAATTTATCCAGGGCACTGTAAGGACTTTCCAGAAACAAAGGAATTTCTTCCTCTCTCTCCACCTTTGGAAACAAACGTTCCACCTGTGAAATCAAAAATGAGGGGGACATGGCCTGTCCGCTGCCATCCATACGGCTGTAAGAAAGAAAAACCTTTTCTGATGGTTTCGTCAAGTTCAAATACAAATAAAATTTTTGCGTATACAAATCCTCTTTGGCTGTTGGCGCAAGAGAAAGTCCCAAATCCTCCAGGGGACTTTTCAATTCTTCTCTATTTAAATCAGAAAGCAGCTTTCCTGCCTGCTGCTCTTTCGGAATTTTTCCTTCGTTCACCCCTACAAAAAACAGAACCTTAATTTCCTTTAACCTGGTACGCTCCATATCACCCACCAGCACCTGGTCGGAAGTAGGAGGAATAACTCCCACCTTGGCCTCGGTAAGCCCTGCGTCCAGAATTTCCTTAAATTCTCTTGGACGCACCTGTTGCTCTCCCAAAATTTCCACCAGCTTATCCAGCAAGTCCATAACAATCCTATAAATCTGGCTGTACTCCTTTACCATTGCCTGATTCTGTTCGCCCTTGAATTGCTCTTCATAATCTTTTAACTGTTCTTCTATGTGATTCTCACAAATATATCCATACAAGGCCCTGGCATAATCCTCCACCCTTGCACCTGGCTCCTTCATCTTTTTACAAAAAGGTTCCCACATATCCACAAGGCGTATCCTAATTTTATTGAGTAATACACATTCTTCTGGAGCTTGTCCCCTATAAGTACGAATCCATGGATTCTGCCATTTTGACAGTCCCTGAATCCCCATGGCAATCACATAGTTTTCCAACCTGTCCATCTCCTCAGAAGAAATATCGGTCATACCACAGCGCAAAAGCCGGAACACACTTTCATAAGTAAAGTTTTCCACCACTACATCTATGGCTGCCCGGATATACTCCACAAAAGGATTCATGAAAATAGAGTGCTTCTGGTCAATAAAACAAGGAATACCATACTTTCCAAAGGCTCTGGAGGCTGCTGGTGCATAGACCTCCATATCACCAGAAACAACCGCAAAATCACCATACCGGTATCCTTGTTCCCGCACCATACGGCGAATCATAGCCGCCGTTTCTTCCATTTCAGCGCCAGGATTTGCAGATTCTCGTATATGAATGGCATCCTGTTCTTTTTCATATATCCCATAACGGAATAATCGCTGTTCCAAAAATCTCATAGGCTCTTGGTGCAGAAAACGCCCTGCATAATCCTGCTGTTTTTTAGGAATCCAGTATTCTGACCAGGAAATTTTTTTCTCCTTTGCAAGGTTACATAATCTCGAAACGGTCTGCTTACTTAAATAAAAAAGCTGGTGCGGACTTCCAGGCTGATAAGGATCCTCTCCCATTCCCATGGTAACTGTTACATAAACCTGACTGCTCAAAACCAGAAGTTTTTCCAAAAGCTGCAACTGAATAGGTGTAAATCCCGTATAACCATCCAGCACCAGCACACTGTCCTTGATTTTTCCTGATTTTTCAGCAACTCTTCCAAGTACATCCAGAATCTCCTCCTGGGTATAAAAATTTTCCCCCAGATAATCAAAAAATCCCTGGTAAAGAATGGAAATATCCTTCAACTTATAATACAGTTCTGGTTTATTCTCAACTTCTTTTAAAACTTTTTCCAAATCCTGTGATGTAATTTCGTACTGACGCAGCTCAGAAACCATGGATTTCAATTGAGACACATAGCCTTGTTTATCCATTTTTGCTCCAAGAATCTTTAATTCTTTTTTCTTTTCCTGGGCAACTCTTCTAAGGACCATGCTTTTGCCGGTTTCCTCTAAAAGTTCTCCCCTGATGTCCCCTGTTTCCTCCAAAACACGGAAAGCCAAACGTTCAAAGCTTAAAACATCAATGTTCATAATGCCCTTTCTGGGATGCATGGATACCAAATCTTTTTGTGTTTGCATGGTAAACTGTTCTGGTACCAAAATCAAATACTGCTTCTTAGGATTCTCCATAGATTCCTGGATAATTTTATGATAAATATAGTAAGATTTCCCTGCTCCGGAAGGCCCAAAGATAAACTGTAGTGCCATGTATCCTCCTTATCACTCAAAAAACTTCTCAATAACCTCTGCAATACCATCATGGTCATTATCACAGTGGGTCACGTAATCTGCCACCTGCTTCACCTTTTCCTGGGCATTTGCCATGGCAACTCCTAATCCAGCAAACTGAATCATAGACAGATCATTAAACCCATCGCCACAACATACCATTTCTTCTCTTTCTATTCCCAAAATTTCTAACAAATGCCGTAGACAATACGCCTTGTCTACATTTTTGGGCGTTACTTCCAGGAAATAGGGCTCTGAGCGAAAGACCTGAGCTTCATGGTAGTATTTCTGTGCAAACACAGGCTCCAAAGCCTCCAAATCCTCAGGTGCTCCTGTCATCAGACACTTATTCACCGGAAAATCCACGTAGGTTCCGAAATCTTCCCTGTAGGTAATCGGAATACTATTGATTTTCGCCTCAATGTCCATATAGGAATCCGGTGTAGTACCAGAGATAATCTCATCTCCCCTATAGGTAATGATACCAACTCCATACTTCTTCGCATCCCTCCACAGTCTCGCTGGAAGTCTCAAAGGAAGCGTTTTCTCATAAACACATTCTCCTGTTTTAAAATTTAAAATTCTAGCTCCATTAAAAGGAAGAATATAACTGCCAAATTTCTGAAACTCCAATTCTTCTGCCACTTTATAAACCCCTTTTGGCGGTCTGCCGGAAGCAATAGCAACCAAAATCCCGCGTTCCTGCAAACGAACAATGGCTTCCTTTGTTTTTGGGGTTACTTTCTTCTGAGAATTGGTTACCGTTCCATCAATATCCAACACTAATAACTTATATTTCATAACACTCTTTTAAAGCTTACTGCCTGCTGCTCCTCTCTCAAAAAATCACTAAACTGATTATATCCTGCCCCATACATTTAATCAACAAAAACAAAAAAAGAGAACTGCTGCATAAAATACAACGGTTCCCTTCTCTATCTTCTATCTATGAGTTTCCAGATTATTTATCAAAATTGTAAATGTTATGATAATATTTATCTTCTTTGTCATTTAGACCAAATGGAGATATTTTTGATAATCTCATACCATAATCATGAATTTTCTCTTTAAAACTCTTTTTTTCTTCTGTTTTGTTTTCATTTGCTGCCATAGTGTATTGCCTCTTTTCCTTTTTTCTTTTCAACTTTTTTAAGTTTTCTCTTTACGGTTTGTTATCATAGCACTTTCTTTTTCCAGAAACAATACCCTTTTCTTCACTTCTCCCTTTTGACTTTTTCCACTTCACTGTGCTAATATACTCAAAATTATTTTTTCATGTTCAAGCCTATTTTTTCTCCTGTTTTTATGCAATTTCATCAATTCTTCTCTTTTGTTTTATTAGAATGAAGAGTAGTTTGAAATACCTAATTCATAATCTCACCTTTTGGTTATATTTTTCCACTTTTCCTAATATGTTATAAAAAGGAATGCAGGAGGTGCGGCCATGAGCTCAAAAACAAAAATCGTTGTACTACATATGAAAGAAATCATTTATACAGGAATTTTTCTGGTACTGGCCATTGTACTGGCGGTTCTGCTTTTTATCATGTTTGGAAAAGAGAAACAAGCAGACCCCACAAGTGCAGATGTGATTTATCATGCTGGCGTATATACCAGTCCCATTACTCTAAATGACAACACCTTTGATGTAGAAGTCACAGTAGATGAAAACCACATCAATTCCATTTCCCTTGTAAATCTCAGTGAAACAGCCACTGCTATGTATCCTCTCATGGAGCCAGCTTTGGATGCGCTCTCCAGCCAGATTTACGCTACTCAGTCCACGGAAAACATCACCTATGAAGAAGAAAATAAATATACTTCTCTCATGCTTTTAGATGCCATTGACAAAGCCCTGGAAAAGGCCCGGGCAGAATAACGGATATTCTCATGAAATAACATACTGAAACATATGCATTTAGTTCGTTGTACTAGTCCCATGCATATGTTTCAGCATAGTTTCAATAAACTGATTCATCTGAGGTGTTACATATTTATTCTTATGGTACACCAACTGACTCCACATATGAATTTCTTCGCACTCTGTATTCAACACAGCTAATTTTCCATCTCTGATATAATCTCCCACCACATATTCTGGCAAAAAAGAAATCCCTTTGTTTTTCAACAAAAATCTGGTAATCACATCCGTATTCCCCACTTCCCACACAGGATGTAGTTCATATCCCCTAGCTGCCAAAGACTGATCCAAGGCATAGCGATAACTAATCCCTTTTTCCGTCAGATAAAGAGGCTCCTGTAAAAGCCGTTCTATAGAAATCTGCTTCTCTCCTGCCAGAGGCGAATCCGCAGAAGCCACAAAAAAAATTTTTTCTGGCCTTTCCCATACCTTGACCCATTCTGGAAAATTCCGCTTCTGATCCAAAAAATACAGCAAATCAATGTCATTTTGTCGCAGCATATGAAACAAATCCTGTACCAGTGCTGTGTGCGTGCTAATTTCCACATGGGGACACTGCAGACTAAAATCCATAATAATATCTGGCAGCACACTGATAATATAGGATTCACAGGTTCCAATTCGAAGTTTTCCCCTAATTTCCTCTGGTTCTTGAATAATATTCTCTGCCTTTCTCACAGAATTCAAAATATCCAAAGCATAGGGAAGCAGCCGTTCTCCTGCCTGAGTAAGCTTCACCTGCTTGCCAATGCGCTCAAACAACTGCCTGTGAAGCTCAGATTCCAGTTGCTTTATTTGCATTGTCACAGCAGACTGGGAATAGCCTAGCTGTTCTGCTGTCTTAGAAAAGCTCTGAACTTCTGCAATCCGCACAAAAGTAATCAAGTTACGAATCTCCATACACACTCCCCATTCAAAATTTTTGAATACATTTATAAATTTGATGAATTTTACAAATAATAGATTTCATGGTAGCATGAGTAAGAACGAAAGTCAAGGAGGCTATTTATGGATACGAAAACGAAAGAACAAAATCAACAAATCGGTGCTTTAATGAACGCTTTTGTTCAACGCACAGTTGATTTTTATAATAAACTGGACTCTTACCCTGTCTGTCCTCAGACCCCTAAAGAAATTCTGGAACACATCCAAAAACAGGAAATTCCATCTAAGGGACGTGAGATATCAGATGTATATGAAGAAATGCTTGGAGAGCTTTACTCTCACACCATCTTGGCACAGCATCCTAGAAGTTTTTCCTGTATTCCATCCACAGCTTCTATGCTCTCTTGGATGGGAGATGTCATGAGCAATGCCTATAATCTTCATGCCAGCTGCCAGGTTAATGGACCCGCCCCTTATCTGGTAGAAAAAAAACTAATTCGCTGGATGTGTGATTTAGCCGGCTACCCCAAAGAAGCAGGGGGACTTTTTGTCTCCGGCGGCTCCATTGCCAATTTAACCGCCCTTACCGCTGCAAGAGATGCTAAACTCACCTATGAACAACGAAGCAAAGCAGTGGTATACGTTTCTGATCAGACTCACTCCTCTGTAACCAAAGGTCTGCTCATCATTGGATTTTGCAAAGAACAAATCCGCATTCTTCCTTCCGACTCTGCTTTTCGTCTGGATATGAATACCTTGGAAACTGCAGTAGAACAGGACTTAAAACAAGGCAAAAAACCCTTTGCTGTTATTGCCTCTGCTGGAACCACCAACACTGGAAGTGTCGACCCTCTTAAAAAAATTTCCAAACTATGTCAAAAATATGGTTTATGGATGCATGTAGACGGAGCTTTCGGTGCTTCTGCCCTGCTGTCTCAAACATGCAGAAAAGATCTGGAAGGAATAGAAGCCTCTGACAGTATTAGTTGGGACGCCCACAAATGGCTGCTGCAGACTTATGGATGCAGTATGGTGCTGGTACGTAATCAATCTACCCTAATTCACAGCTTCTCAGCACATCCGGAATACTTAAAAGACGCGGAGTCTTCCGAAGGCAGCATTGAATTCTGGGATTTAGGGCCAGAACTTACCCGCCCTGCAAGAAGCCTGAAACTGTGGCTCACGATACAGACTATGGGTACCGAAAAATTAGAAGAAATCATAGATCATGGCTGTGCTATGGCACAGTTGGCTGAAAAATCAGTGGCTGAAAAATCAGATTGGGAAATCATCTCCCACGCACATTTCGGTATTGTAAACTTCCGCAGCGTGCCAGACCCACACATGTCAGAATCTCAATTAGCAATTCTTAATCAGGAAATTGCAAAAACACTTACTGACAGTGGATTTGCTCAAATTTATACTACTGAATTAAAAGGAAAAAAAGTGCTTCGCATGTGTACCATTAATCCTGAAACCACAGAAAAAGATATTTTGGATACTATAGAACGGTTGGAGGAAATCAAAAAGAATATACTTGTAAAATAAGTGTTTTATAAAGAAATCGCCTAGTGTATAAAATCTAGGCGATTTCTTTATCTTAATAGTTTTATCTTCTTAAAGCTCCTTTTCCTCAGGATACTGTAATCCCCATTGCTCACGCACAGCATCCATCTGTTTCATAATCTCAAGAGTTTCCTTATGAGGCATTTCCGGACATTCTAATAGTCCCTGTTCCAAAGCGTTTTTACATGCCAAAACTTCATATTCATACCCTGTGATCTGTTTTGGCTGTTCATAAACAGCTTTCACTTCTCTTTCCTCATTATACACCGTAATGGATTCAAAATTATTAATATTCTCTACAATGACATAGCCCTTTGTACCGTAAATAATCCCTTTTCTATCCGACAACACACGCAGGGAACTATTTAATACTGCCATTTCCCCTCCTGGATAAGTAAGCGTAATACTATTTTGGGCATCCACTCCAGTTTCCGTCATAACTGCCGTAGATGTGATTTTCTCAATCTCGTCTCCAAAAACCAGTGACGCAAAATTCATCACATAAACTCCTACATCCAGCAAGGCGCCTCCTCCAAGTTCTGGCTTTAAAAGTCTTGGTACTTGATCAATAAGATAACAAAGATTTGCAGTCACTGTCATGGGTTTTCCAATGGCACCGGAATCTAGCACTTGACGAAGAGTCTTCCACATTGGCATATAACGAACCCAAATAGCCTCTGTAAGAAGCAGTTTCTTTTCCTTTGCCAATGCTAACATTTCTGCTGCCTGTTTTTCATTCAGCGCAAAAGATTTCTCACACAGTACATTTCTCCCGTAATTCAACAGCATTTTCACATTTTCATAGTGTTTTGACATAGGTGTCGCTACATATACCAAATCCACCTGCTCATCTGCTGCCAGTGCTTCATAGGAACCATAGGCTTTTAAAACTCCAAACTTTGCCGCAAACTCCTCTGCTTTCCCCTTATTTCGAGAGGCAACTGCATAAAGCTCTGCTTCCTCCATTCCTTTTAAAGTTTCTGCCATAGTACCGGCAATATTTCCTGTACTTAAAATACCAACTCTTAACTTCTTCATGTTTTAAAACCACCCTTTCTAAATTTCAATGCTGATATCCTTGTCTAAAATTCCATATTCCTGAGCAATACTTTCCATTCCTTCCAGAATCTCATCTCGGCTATAATTATGCTCTTCCAGAAATTCATCGCTGTATTCTGCAATATGCTGATAAAAATCAGCTGCCATAATAACATAATTGGAGGATTCTTTTGGGAATTCTGTAAGCAGGATATTCTCTGCCTCATTGATTTCTCCTCTGTCTGCCATTTGAAGAAGCCGTGCATATAAATTATCCTCTTCCGTTCTTTCCTTTTCCTCTGGAATTTCGTAACGGATATCCTTTTTTCCAAAAATAAGCAGCGCCAAAGCTCTTGCCAGGTCTTTAATCATACGCATAACATAATCCTGTTCATAATCCATAACCCCTACCTCCTGTCTGATATAGCCTTAATGGAAGATGCATACTCTGATGGTGTCATTCCCGTAATTTTCTTAAACTGTCTGGAAAAATAATGAATAGAGGTATATCCCAGAAAATCTGAAATCTGTGTAAAGTTATGATGATTTTCCCGAATCAACTGCTTCGCGCATTCAATTTTCAGGCGGGAAAAATAATCAATTACTCCACACTGATGCTGCTCCCTAAACAACTTCTGAAGCTGAGAACGCCCAATCAGATTCTCCCTGCATATGATGTCAATGGTAAGATGTTCTCGAATATGTTCCTCCAGATACGTTGTAATTTTATCATATACCATAGCATCATTTTTTTGCTTTATAGATTTTATAGCAGGTGATGACAAATTTCCTGTATTTAACTGTCGTATCATAGAAATCAACAGGTTTTCCAGATAAATCTTAATCATCTGCTCCGCCCCAATAGGCGCCTGTGGATTTCGAAGCATTTCTGTTGTATTTGGATTATCCAATGGTCCTAAAATACAATGTTTTGCCTCATAAATAATCTGCGCAATCAGATTGCGCTCTTTCTCTCCAATACTGGTAATCAGATTTTCAAAATATTTCATATATGGAGAGTTACACTCAAAAGAAACCACCACCAGATTTGGAGCAATTTTCCCGTTGGCCTTCACTGTATGAAATTCATTTGGCTTGTGAAAGACAATCTGCCCTTTTCGCAATGTATAAGGTGTGTTTTCTGCAATGATATCCACCTCTCCCTTATCTACACATAAAAACTCCCAAAAATCATGTCTCTCTCCAGGGAAACTATAATCACTCATATATTCAAAATAATGGATTGTCACAATTTTTTGAATCTCTATTATTTCCGATAATTCTAAGCTTTTAAAAGCCATAAAAAAGCCTCCTAAAGGATGTTAAAATAAACTATCTTTATTATACTGAAAATTTTTTAAAAAATCTATCTTTGAAACAAAAAAACAACATCTAAAAAATAATAGAAAGTGCCAAAACTTTGAAATTTTGTGCAAAGGAATCTCTGCTCTTTTTTGCTAAAATAAAGACATACAAACAGTGTAAGAAAATCAAATAAGCACAGGAGGAGTTTCACATGAAAAAACCAGTATTAGTAGTAATGGCAGCAGGTATGGGCAGCCGCTATGGGGGCCTGAAACAGATTGACCCTGTGGATAATCAGGGACATATTATTATGGATTTTTCCATCTATGATGCAGTAAAAGCAGGTTTTGAAAAAGTAATCTTTATCATTAAAAAAGAAAACGAAGCAGATTTTAAAGCAGCGATTGGTGACAGACTTAGCAAAGTCATTCATGTAGAATATGTATTCCAGGATTTAAACAATCTTCCAGAAGGTTTCGCAGTTCCAGAAGGCAGAGTAAAACCATGGGGAACCGGACATGCTATCTTAAGCTGCCTTGGTACTATTGACGCTCCTTTTGCAGTCATTAATGCAGACGATTACTACGGAAGCCATGCATTTAAAATGATTTATGATTATTTAACCACACACGAAGATGATGAAAAATACCGTTATACCATGGTAGGCTACGTTCTGGAAAATACCTTAACAGAAAACGGCCATGTGGCAAGAGGTGTTTGTGTCACAGATGAAGATGGACACCTTCAAAAGATTCACGAGAGAACCCACATTGAAAAACGAGAAAATGGAGCTGCTTATACAGAAGATGACGGTTCTACCTGGGTTACGATCCCAGAAGGAAGCACAGTTTCCATGAATATGTGGGGATTTACAGAAAGTATTCTGAAAGAATTACAGGCACGTTTTTCCAACTTTTTAAATGAAAATCTGGAGAAAAACCCGTTAAAATGTGAATATTTCCTGCCTTTTGTTGTAGATGAATTATTAAAAGAAAACAAAGCAACTGTTCAAGTTTTAAAATCTCTGGACAAATGGTATGGTGTTACTTACAAAGAAGACAAACCTGTTGTAGTAGCAGCGATTCAAAACTTAAAAGCTCAGGGACTATATCCTGAGAAACTGTGGGAGGAAAAATAAAATGGCAGACATCAGATCAGAAGTTATTGAATCATTTCAGTTTCAGGGAACCTATACGGAAGGGATTCCCTACGGAAGCGGTCACATTAATGACACCTTTTGCGTAACTTTTGAAGAAAATGGAATACCAAGAAGATATATTTTACAGAGAATGAATAAAACCATTTTCTTAAACCCAGAAGAATTAATGGAAAACGTTACAGGTGTTACCAAGTGGCTCCGAAAAAAAATCCTGGAAAAAGGAGGAAATCCAGAAAGAGAAACCTTGAATCTTGTTCCAACAAAAGAAGGGAACAATTTCTTTGTAGACCAAACTGGCAACTATTGGAGAGCTTATATTTTCATTGAAGGTGCAGCTACCTATGACCTGGTACAGAACAAAGAAGACTTCTATCAAAGCGCTGTTGCTTTTGGACATTTTCAAGGATTGCTTGCTGATTATCCTGCCCAAACACTCCATGAAACTATTGTAAACTTCCACAATACTATAGACCGTTTTGCTAAATTTAAAAAAGCCGTAGAAGAAGACGTGATGGGGCGTGCAAAAGATGTTCAGGAGGAGATTCAATTTGTGCTTGACAGAGAAGCTTTGGCTCATACTTTGTGTGATATGCAGGCAGAAGGAAAACTTCCTCTTCGAGTTACCCACAACGATACCAAATTAAACAATATTATGATTGATGATGAAACCCGAAAAGCGATCTGTGTCATTGACCTGGACACAGTTATGCCCGGTCTTGCAGTCAATGATTTTGGTGATTCTATCCGTTTCGGTGCCAGCACGGCTGAAGAAGACGAAAAAGATTTATCCAAAGTTTCCTGCAGTATGGAATTATTTGAATTATATACAAAGGGATTTATCGAAGGATGCCAAGGAAGTCTTACGGATACAGAACTAGAAATGCTGCCTATTGGTGCCATGACTATGACTTATGAATGTGGAATGCGCTTCCTTACTGACTATCTGGAAGGGGATCATTATTTTAAAATTCATAGAGACGGACACAACTTAGACCGTGCCAGAACCCAGTTCACGCTAGTTAAAGACATGGAAACAAAACTCGAAACCATGAATGCCATTGTGAAAAAATATGGCTTTTCAAAATAGGAGGTATTAACTATGGCAATTTTAGTAACAGGTGGTGCAGGTTATATTGGAAGTCACACTGTCATTGAACTCCAAAATGCAGGTTATGATGTAGTGGTACTAGATAACCTTTCCAATTCCAGCCAGAAATCATTAGAGCGAGTAGAAAAAATCACAGGAAAATCTGTTCCTTTTTACAAAGCTGATATCCTGGATCGCGATGCTTTAAATGCAATTTTTGATAAAGAATCCATTGATTCCTGCATTCATTTTGCTGGATTAAAAGCAGTGGGTGAATCTGTTGCAAAGCCCTGGGAATACTATGAAAACAACATTGCCGGAACTCTGACTCTGGTGGATGTTATGAGAAAACACAATGTAAAAAATATCATTTTTTCTTCTTCTGCTACAGTTTATGGAGACCCCGCTTTTGTTCCAATCACAGAAGACTGTCCAAAAGGTCAGTGTACCAATCCATATGGGTGGACCAAGTCTATGTTAGAACAAATTCTTGCAGATATTCAGAAGGCAGACCCTGAATGGAATGTTGTTCTTTTAAGATATTTCAACCCAATCGGTGCTCACAAAAGCGGCACTATTGGAGAAAATCCAAACGGTATTCCAAACAATCTTATGCCATATATCACACAGGTTGCTGTTGGAAAATTAAAAGAATTAGGTGTATTTGGAGATGACTATAATACTCCAGACGGGACTGGTGTAAGAGACTATATCCATGTTGTAGATTTGGCAAAAGGACATGTAAAAGCTCTGAAAAAAATTGAAGAAAAAGCAGGATTAAACATTTATAATCTTGGTACTGGAAATGGCTACAGTGTCCTAGATATTGTGAAAAACTTTGAAGCTGCCACTGGTGTAAAAGTTCCTTATGTTATCAAACCACGTCGTCCAGGTGACATTGCCACCTGCTACGCCAGCGCTGAAAAAGCGGAAAAAGAATTAGGCTGGAAGGCAGAATTTGGTATTAAAGAAATGTGCGAAGACTCCTGGAGATGGCAGTCCCAAAACCCAAAAGGATACGAGGAATAAACGTATCTACTAAAATAGCATCTGATAGAGAATCTCTATGTAGTTCCCTCTCAGATGCTATTTTTTTGCTCTTTTTAGAATACGTACTGATTCAATCGTTCAAAAGCTTCTTTTACTCTGGATAACGGCAACGCTAAATTCATGCGGATATGGCTCGGACCATGAAAGGCTCTTCCATCCTGCCATGCCACACCTACATCCCAACCGGCTTTTATCAGTTCATCCATGGTTTTTCCATGTTTTTCACACCACTTCTGGCAATCTAAAAACAGCATATATGTTCCCTGAGGTTTTGAGACTTCTACTCCTTCAAAATGTTCCTGAATATAGGCACATGCAAAGTCTCTATTCTCTTTTAGTACCTGGCAAAGCTCATCTACCCATTCATGCCCTTCTTTTTTATATGCCCCAATAAGAGCATACATGGACAGCACATTCATATTATTATAATGGCTAAGTGAAGACTCTTTTTGTACTCTGTCACGAAGCCATGAATTATAAATAATATGATAAGAACCTACCAGACCTGCCAAGTTAAATGTTTTGGAAGGGGCATACATAGCAGCTGTACGATTTCTGGCATCCTCTGAAATAGATTGGGTCGGTATATGTTTTCCTTCTAAAATTAAATCTGACCAGATTTCATCTGAAACAACAAATACATCATACTTTTTATAAATTTCCATAGCTTTTTCAATTTCCCAGCGTTCCCAAACACGCCCACATGGATTATGAGGAGAGCAAAAAACAGCAGCATGAATATGATTTTCTTTTATCTTCTTTTCCATATCTTCAAAGTCCATACGCCACACCTGATTTTCATCTAAAACCAGCGGAGAGTGGATAATTTTGTAACCACTGTTCTCTAAAGAAGATGTAAACCCAATATAGGTAGGGGAATGTAAAAGTACCTTATCTCCTTTAGAACAAAGGACATTTAACACGCTCAGTACACCACCTAACACACCATTTTCATAACCAATGTGTTCTGGCAAAATTCCTGTAACTCCATTTCTCTTTTCATGCCAAGAAATAATTGCATCTATATATTCTTTTCTTGGATTAAAGTACCCATAAGTAGGATGCTCAATCCTGCCAATCATAGCCTCTTGTATGGTTGGAACAGTTTTAAAATTCATATCTGCAACCCACATTGGAATTACATCAACCCCCTCTTTGGGTGCATCTGGTCCAAAACCAGGCTCCTCATACACCGAATCCACTGCAATGGCATCCCATCCCCTTCTATCAATCACTGACGTAAAATCGTACTTCTTCACTTTTCCTCCTCCTGTTTTCTTTTCTTTAAACTTCTTTTTAGTTCTTCTAAACGTTCCGGATAACTTTTATTTACCATTTCTGGGAAAGACTTCATAAGACGACGTTCAAAAAATCCAACTTCTTTTTGCTTTTTATGGAATTTTTCCAACAATTCCTCTCTGATATCTGCACTTAAAATTTTCTCTTCCAACTGCGCAAACTCCAGCTTTGCACTCCACTCCTGATACTTCTCCTGCAACTCTTCCCGAAGCTCTGTAAGCACACGAAGTCTGACATTAATACCCATAGCACTCTTCACAGCCAATGCTAAATCTGCTATAAAATACAGGCAAAAGGCTGCCAAGAATCCCCATTTAAAATCCAGACTAAAAATTGCTAAAAACCTTTCAATTCGTGGATTTAAATCAAACATGAGGAATAAACAAAGCAATCCAAACAATGTTGAATTCAACAGACATACCCTTCCTTTTATATTAAACGGACGTTTGGAATAGTCCCACCATCTGGCATTAAAAAGCTTTTCCATCAACCAACTTGTAAAATATTCCAAAGTAGAGGTAATAAGCATTCCTCCTAAAAATACAATCATTGCGCTCTTAGGAAGATGTTTCAGAAGAGTTAATGTTACCACAGCTCCTACCCCATAAATAGGACAAAAAGGTCCTGTCAAAAATCCACGGTTAATCCATTCTCCCCGACCAAGAGAACAATAAATACTCTCGCAGCACCATCCTAAAAAGCTGTAAATAATCAATTGTAAACAAATATCAACCATACTGTCACCTCCGTGTACTTCTATGATAGACTTTCAATTTCATCCATCCAGATACGCACACAAGCATCACTTGGCATCCGCAAATCCCCTCTTGGAGAAACAGCCACACTGCCTACTTTTGGACCGTCAGGAAGACAAGAACGTTTAAATTGCTGGGTAAAGAATCTCCAATAAAACTTTTTCAGCCATTTTAAAATCACCGCATCTTCATAAAGTCCTGTAAAAGCCAGTTTTGCCATACGGTAGATCTTCCCTGGAGAAAAGTGAAATCTTAACATATAGTATAGGAAGAAGTCATGAAGCTCATAAGGTCCAACTAAATCCTCTGTTTTCTGTGAAATTTTACCATCTTCTGGAGGAAGTAGTTCCGGACTTACCGGTGTATCTAGAACATCTAGAAGAATCTTAGCAATTGTCTCTTGCCCACATGTATCTGCATAATACTGAACAAGATGCCGCACCAAAGTTTTAGGTACTGAACCATTTACTCCATACATAGACATATGATCTCCATTATAGGTTGCCCATCCAAGCGCCAGTTCAGATAAATCTCCTGTTCCAATTACCATGCTGCCTTTTTGATTGGCAATGTCCATAATCACCTGCGTTCTCTCTCTTGCCTGAGCATTTTCAAAAGTTACATCATGATTATTAAAATCTTGTCCTATATCCTGAAAATGCTGAAGAACAGCCTTCTTTATGTCAACTTCCATCAACGTGGCTCCCAAACCTCTAGTAAGTTCGCAGGCATTGGTATAAGTTCGGTCTGTAGTGCCAAAACAAGGCATCGTAACAGCAATAATTCCACTTCTATTCAATCCTAGGATATCAAAAGCTCTTGCTGTTACCAAAAGTGCCAGAGTCGAATCCAGTCCGCCTGAAATACCCAAAACAGCCCCTTTGCTGTGAGTATGTTCCAGACGCTTTACTAGCCCCATTGCCTGAATTGTAAGAATTTCATCACATCTACTCTTTCTTTCGCTTATCTCCTCTGGTACAAAAGGATTGGCTGTAACTCCTCCTTCTATCCTAGTTTCTTCCTTAGGTAGATGAAAGGCAATCCTAGTATATCCTTGGCAAGCCTCTCCCTTCCAAGTAGAAATTCTCCGTCTTTCCCCACAAAGCTTCTGAATATCAAAAGTTCCGTAAATGGTCTGGTTCTGGAACATTTCTGCTTCTGCCAGAATACTTCCGTCCTCACAAATCAGATTCTGCCCTCCAAATACTAAGTCTTGCGTAGATTCTCCATTTCCAGCTGTGGCATATACATACCCACATCGAATTCTTGCTGACTGCCCCTTTACTAATGCTCGGCGATAATCCGCCTTTCCAACGGTTTCATCACTAGCAGACAAGTTCACGATTACGGTTGCCCCTGCCATGGCATGCTTCACACTTGGAGGATTTGGAGCCCATAAATCTTCACAAATTTCCACTGCTACAGTAAGTTCTGGCATTTCTTCACAGGTAAAGAGAAGATTGCTGCCAAATCTTACTTCTTGATCACCAAACTTTAGAATTCCCTCCACGCCTTTTCCAGAAGTAAAGTGCCGTGCTTCATAAAATTCACCATAATTAGGCAGATGGATTTTAGGCACGATCCCCAAAATTTCCCCTCTGTTTAAAACTGCTGCTGTATTATAAAGTTTCCCTTCAAACACCAGCGGCAGCCCTATAAAAATAAGGCCCTCTACATTTTTTAATGCCGCTGCTGTTTTCAAAAGCTGTTCTTTTGCAGATACCAGAAGTCTTTCCTGCCAAAACAAATCTCCACAAGTATATCCTGTAACACAAAGTTCAGGAAAAACTAAAATCCTGGCTCCTGCCTGGCTCATTTCCTTTGCTTTTTCAATGATTTCCCTGGTATTATTTACACAATCCGCCACCTGAATCCTTGGTGTTGCCGCTGCTGCTTTGATGAATCCGTCTTTCATATTTCACCACACCTTTCTGCCTTTTACCAAGACTTTCAATCCGTCTATCTTCTTCTGCATTCCCTCAGGATTCTCTTCAAATCCTCTACAGAAAACTTATAATTTTTATTACAGAAATGACAGTTCATTTCAATTTCTTTTCCTTCATCAATCATCTCCTGAATTTCTTTTCGTCCAATGCTAATTAAAGCTTTTTCTACACGTTCCTTGCTGCAATTGCAATGAAACTGTGTTGGAACCCGATCATTAATCTCAATATCAAATCCTTCTAACAAAGTCTCCAGAATTCCTTCCGGCGTTTTTCCCTCTTCCAGCATTCCTGTTACAGAAGTAACACGTTTTAGATTATCTTCTAGGCGATTAATAACCTCCTCCTCTGTAAAAGGCATTAACTGCAAAATAAAGCCTCCAGCTTGCTTCACTGTATTATCTTTTTCCATAAGAACTCCTAATCCTACGGAAGATGGTACCTGTTCGCTAGTAGCAAAATAATAAGTCAAATCTTCTGCAATTTCACTGGTTCGCAGCTCTGTTTGACCCAGATACGGTTCCTTTAACCCCATATCTTTAATCACATTCATAAATCCAATGCCCACAGCCCCTGCTACATCTAATTTGCCTTTTTCATTGGCATGAATCACAACATTGGGATTTCCTACATAGCCCTTTACATTTCCTTTTGCGTCCGCAGTTACTGTCATGCCATTTAATGGACCGCTGGCATGAATCTGCAGGGTCAGAAGATCCTTGTCACCTTTCATCATAATTCCCATCATAGAACCTGCAGTGAGCAGTCGTCCTAGAGCTGCCGTTGCTACAGGGCTAGTATTATGTGCAGCTCTTGCATATTCTACCAACTCCCGTGTTGTAGCTGCAAAGGCACGAATCTGGCTATTTGCCGCTGTTGCCCGAACAATATAATCTCCCATCTTAACTCTCCTTTTTATTCTTATTTTCTAATGTTTTTCCCTTTTCCCTAGCTATGATATATACCCTTTCACTGTAAGGATTTGGGGTGTTATGCGTAAAAGCATCATAAACTGCCACAAACTCCATTCCTGCTTGTTCCAGCAGTTCCTTTACTGTTTCTATTTCATAAGCCCTTTGATAATGAATTTCTTCATACTTCCGATACAAAGTTTCTCCTTGTATTTTTTCCGGAATAAAGAGCGCTAAATCATACTCATTTATCTGTTCTTCCTGATCATAATAGTTATCCCAGATAAAACTAGCATCCTCTCTATTTTCTGCTATGGTCTGTTCTCCTAAAATCTCTCTGTATTTGTACTCTGTATTTAAATCAAAGATAAACATACCGCCTGGATCCAGGTAATTATTCACCAGTCTGAACACCTGCAACAATTCCTCTTCTTCCAAAATGTAATTCATACTATCGCAAAGAGATACCGCTGCTTTTACGGTTCCATACAGTTCAAATTCCCGCATATCCTGCAAAAGATATAATATATCCTGTCCCTCTGTTTCCTTCTTTTCCATGGCGATTTCCAGCATATCTGGGGCATTGTCCACACCAATCATGTCATATCCCTTATCTGCTAAAAGTCTGGTCATATTTCCAGTTCCACACCCTAGCTCAAGCACCAGACCATCTGTGGCTCCATATTCCTTTAAAAGTTGGGTGAGATATTCACACCATTGCTCATAGGGAATATTATCCATGAACAAATCATAAACTCTGGCAAAGCTCTCATAAGAACTCATATCAGCACATCCTTTCTGTACCAAATAATACTACCATGAAAGCCAAAGCCTTGCAATCAAAAAAGAGGCCGCCGCATATCTGTATATAACGACAACCTCTTTCTCCAGTATTTATTTTGCATCTTTAAACGGTGCATTGTAGATAGCCAGGGCAATTAATAAAGTTCCTGTTCCAAGCACCATCATTCCAAGTCCTTTCAGCTGTCCTGTCATCTTCCATCCCGCAATAACCAGAAACAGTGACAGTACAAACAAAATGATTAAGAGCGCCATACGAAGTGTAGCATGTTCTTTCCAGAATTTCATTCTCATCACCTTATCCTTTCAGTCCGCCCACAGTCATACCCTGGGTCAATTGTTTCTGTACACAAATATAGAGAATCAGTGTAGGCAGCATTACCAATACAAGACCTGCATACATGGTTCCATACTGAGCTGCAGACTGCTGTGCCTGCATCAGATTCAGAAGACCAACCGGCAAGGTTCTTGTTCCCTTTGCTGAATTCATCAACGTCATGGAAATAATATATTCATTCCAGAAGGAGAGGAAATTAAACAAAATAATGGTAATAATAGAAGGCTTTGCCATAGGGAAGATAATCTTCACCATGGTGGTTGTATAACCTGCTCCATCTATATAGGCGGCTTCTTCATAATCGTGTGCCAGTGTTGCAAAATAGCCACTTAACAGATAAATTGTAAAAGGAAGCGCCGTAGCAGCATATACAATTGCCAATACAAACAGATTGTTCAGTAAAAAGGTTCTTCCCAGCAATGATTTAAACCAGTTATCTCCATCACGAAGCATCAAGAAAATTGGTACTACGATATAGTTTACATTAATAAATAAACCAGCCATAAATGCAACGTTTAAGAATTTTCTGCCTCTAAATTTCATACGTGCCAGACAGTATGCTGCTGGTAATGCAACCACCAAAAGAATTACCAGTGCTAATGCGGTTACAAAGACGGAGTTAATCATATACTCACCCATCTTTGCACCACTCCAGGCATCTATAAAGTTCTGCAAGAAAACGCCTTTTGGCAATGCCCATGGATTTCCATAAAACTCACTGTTCTGTTTAATGGATGCCATAAACACCCAGGCAACGGGTACAATAATAACCACAGCAAGCAGAGCCAGCACAAAATATATAAAGACCTTATACAGCTTCTGACCTAAGGTAGCTGTATGAGTTTCATTTCCTTGATTCATCTTTTGCTCTCCTTTCTAGAATTCCAATGGTTCACGTTCTGTTGCCTTATTTACCAGTGCAGACAGTGCAAAGGAAAAGACAAAGATTACTACTCCAATAGCCATACTATAACCATATAATCCAGCATCTTTCTGTCCATACATATAGCTCAGGGCAACTTCTGACGCACCATTTGGACCACCAGAAGTCATGGCTTTTACAAACAGGAATGCCATATTGATAGTAGAAATAATGAAAAATGTCAGTGTTGTACGGATATTTGTCCAAATAAGCGGCAGTGTAATCTGGAAAAACTGTGTCATACGTCCTGCCCCATCCAGGCTGGCACTTTCATATAAACTCATGGGTACACTGGCCATTGATGCCATATACATAACCATATAGTAGCCAATTGCCTGCCACACCATGGCAATGATAATGCTGACCATAACCAGTTTCTCACCTTTCCACAAAACAGGATTGGTCATATCCCTAAAAAGCCCGATAATACTGTTCAACATTCCGTTTTCTGGTTTATAAATAGCAGAGAAAATACCTGAAATAACAACAATAGAAAGAATATTAGGGATATAAAAAATAACCCTGAAAAAGTTCTGCCCTTTGATTTTCTCTCTGGTAAGAATTGCTGCAAAAACTAAAGCAAATCCAAATGTTACAATGGTTACAACAATAATTAACAAAATAGTGTTCTGCATAGAGCGAATAAAATTAGAATCCGCAAACAGCTGTTTAAAGTTATCCAGACCTACAAAAGTCTCTGTAGGAGAATAAGCGCCTCTTTCATACAATGACATGCGAAAAACATTTATCGTAGGCACAATCATAAAGATAAAAAAGAGAATTACTGCCGGAGCAACGCATAAGAACAAGAAGACGCTTCGGTCTTTATTTTTTCTCATAAAATCACAATTCCTTTCTCTTATAGCAACAAAGAAGGGGCAGCAGACACCTGCTGCCCCAAAAGCAGTCTACTTATAAGTAACTGTTTAGGTGAATTATTTCAGCTTCCCTCTCATCTGGTCACTTGCTTCTTTCACTCCTTTCACCCAGTCGTCTTCTGTAATAGAGCCTTCAACCAGAGAGTTTACAGGGTCAAAGAAATTCTGACGTACATCAAGACCTGCAGTTGCTTCAAACGGTGCAAAGTTACCCATAGCAGCTTTTGCTCCATTGTCATAGATAGAGTAGAACATTACGTTATCGCCTTCCAGTTTTTCTGCAATATTAAGTACAGGCTGAATAGCGCCAGCTTTTGCAAAGATTTCGCATGCTTTATCACTATACAGGAAGGAAATAAACTGTTTTGCTTCATCCTGGTTTTCTGCACCAGATGGAACCCAGCACTGTTCAAACCATGTGTAGCTGTACTGATCTCCGCCATCTTTCACTGCTGGAAGAGCTGTCATACCCCATTTAAAGCCTTCAGCTCTTGGAGCTTCTGCCATTTCTCCTACAATCCAAGTACCATTTGGCATAAAGAGTGCTTTATTATCCAGAACTAACTGCTGATTCTGAGTAAAGTCCTGATCATTTGCCTGTGCCGGTGTAATTGGGTTTGTATATGATGCAAGTTTTGTTACAATGTCAAAACATGTTTTAGCTTCTTCTGTATCCCAGATTCCTTCTTCATAATGAGTTGCTTTATCGAAGAATTCCGGACCGCCTGCAGAATACATTAATGCATAGAAAAATGCATCAAAGTAACCTGTTGTAGGATATGTAAATAAGGAAATACCTTCTGCTTTTGCCTTCTCGCCAAGTTCCCACATTTCATCCCATGTCTTTGGAACTGTCCAGCCTTTTTCTTCAAACAGGCCTGCATTATAGAACAGTCCGCATGGAGAATAGAACATTGGAGCCAGGTAAGTTTTACCATCTCCATATGGATTTGTCAGAGAAGTATCGGTAAATCCACCTGCAATTTTTTCAGAAACCTTTGCCTCTTCACCCGGTACTGTCATATCCAGCACATCAGTAATATCTGCAATCAAGTTATCTTTAATAAACTGTTCTGTAAGAGCTGCCTCACGTCCTGTAGCCAAATGAACAACATCTGGATATTCTCCACCCTGCATAGATGGTCCAATAACATCCTCTAATTTTTTATCTGTTGTTAATTCTACGTTGATTCCTGTTTCTTCTGTAAATGCTTCTGCTACCTTTGTCCACATTTCAGAACCATACGCTGTTTCAATAGCTGCTACGGAAATTGTTTTTCCTTCAGAATCTTTTCCTTCGTCAGCGTTTCCTTCTGTCTTAGCATCTCCTTTGTCTTCTGATTCTGCTTTCTGTCCACATCCTGCCATACTGCCTAACAGCATTGTTCCGGCAAGCATAACTGCAAGTAACTTCTTCAGTTTCATAAATAATACCCTCCTTTAATAAGCGGTTTTGGTTTTCCAAGTTGTACAAATGCACAACAGTCTTGATATTTCTAGTATACCTTTTTTCTCAAATTCTTCTACTCGATTCTTGTGCTTTATTTTATATATCTTGCTGTTTTTATGTATTTTACCCGTTTTTTCTATGTATTCTTAAATATCCTGTGGTTTTTATACAGAATTTTCCTCTCCCTCTCTTTTCTAATCCTGTAAAGCTTCTTCTGATTCTTATAAAAAATTCCCTCTACACAGGGGTTCCTTTTTATATTCCCTTCTTTTCTTATTTGTGTTATAGTGAAAAAGCAGCAAAATATGACACAAAACAACAATTTATATAAAATCTATTCTAAAAGGAGAATTTACCATGAGCTGTAACCGTTATACCCTAATACAAGAAAAAAACCGTGTTATCCACAGTGATGCCCGCCTGCTTTATTTAAGCACTGCAAAATATGGAGGCGATTGGCACAGTCTTCCCCATACTCATGACTTCACAGAACTTTTTTTCGTAATTGGCGGAAGCGGCCAGTTTTCCATAGAAAATGAACTTTATCCTGTACATGTAGGTGATTTATTCGTTATTAATCCCAATGTAGAACATACAGAAACCAGTCTGAATGCCCAGCCTCTGGAATATATTGTCCTTGGCGTGGAAAACCTGCAGCTCTTCCTTCAAAATGAGCAGGATGATCGTTTTTGTGTGGTTCACTTCCAGAATCATATGGAGGACCTTCTTTTCTATCTCCGTACTATGCAAAGAGAAATCGAAACAAAACCTGCCGGCTATGAAATGGTCTGCCAGGATTTCCTGGATATCCTGGTTATCCAGCTCATGCGGCAAACAAAATTTTCGGCTGCCTTGATTCCTTTAAACCGACGCTCCAGCCATATCTGTGCTCTGGTTCGACGCTATATTGATAACCATTATAAGGAAGAAATCACCTTAGAACATCTGGCTCAGATTGCTCATGTAAGTAAATATCATGTAGTTCATATTTTTAGTAAAGAATATGGAATTTCACCTATTAGCTACCTAGCTATGCGCAGAATAGAAGAAAGCCGGCAGCTTTTAACTACTACCGACTTTTCTCTTTCCTATATCGCACACACCCTGGGGTTTTCTTCCAGCAGCTATTTTTCCCAGGCATTCCGCAAGTTAGAAGGCGTATCCCCCACAGAATACCGCAGGACTCATAAACAAAATAAAAAGTAACTTGTTTGCCTATTTTTCTATGGTAAATACATAGGTTTTCAAACGGGCAAAGGCTTCCTGTACTCTTGTCAGTGGCAGTGCAAGATTCATACGAATATGGCAGCAGCCATGGAACGGTCTTCCATCCTGCCATGCAACTCCCACATCCCATCCTGCTTTCAGCACTTCATCCAGGGTTTTTCCGTATGTTTCACACCATCTACTGCAATCAAGAAACAGCATATAAGTTCCCTGGGGCCTTGCCACTTCTACCTCTGGAAAATGTTCTTTGATAAAATCACAGGCATACTCTATGTTCCCATTTAATACCTGGCATAGTTCGTCTACCCATACATGCCCTTCTTCTCTGTACGCTCCCATAAGTGCATACATAGAAAGTACATTCATTTCATTATAGTGGCTGAGAGAAGACTCCTTTTCTACCCTCTCACGAAGCCATGAATTATAAATAATATGATAGGAACCTACCAGCCCTGCCAGATTAAAGGTCTTAGAAGGTGCATACATGGCTGCAGTACGGCTTTTTGCATCTTCTGAAACAGACTGGGTTGGAATATGCTGATATCCCGGCATAATAAGGTCAGACCAAATTTCATCAGAGACAACAAACACATCATATTTCTTGTAAATCTCCATGGCTTTCTCGATTTCCCAGCGTTCCCATACGCGGCCGCACGGATTGTGTGGAGAGCAGAAAATAGCCGCATGGATATGGTTTTCCTTGATTTTTTTCTCCATATCTTCAAAATCCATACGCCAAATATTCTCTTCATCTTTCACAAGATGTGAATGCACGATATGATAACCGTTGTTTTCCAGAGAAGAAGTAAATCCGATATATGTCGGTGCATGTACCAGTACATTGTCACCTTTTGAACAAATGACACCTAATACACTGAGTACACCGCCCAGTACACCGTTCTCATAACCAATATGTTCTGCTTTTAACCCAGTAACACCATTTCTTTGCTCCTGCCATGAAATAATACTGTTTGTATATTCTTTTCTTGGACTGAAATATCCGTATGCGGGATGATCTACCCTCAGATGAATGGCCTCCTGAATCGTAGGAAGGGCCGGAAAATTCATATCTGCTACCCACATAGGAATTACGTCAAATCCTTCTTTCGGTGCATCCGGTCCAAAATCTGAGTCATTGTAGACAGAGTCTACAGCAATCGCATCCCATCCTCTTCTGTCGATGATGGAAGTAAAATCATAGTTCATTTCTTATCCTCCAATTTCTTTTTCTCAGTAGTATAAAGAACTACTTTTTTTATTGCCAAAACCTTGCTTTCTGGAAAATCCGTAATAGAAATCTACTACTTGTCCCTATTTTGCTTTTGTTATATACTTTAACATATCTGAAAGAAAATAAGGAGGATTTTTCCATGAAATTTTTATATCCTGCGGTTTTCCGCAAAACAGAATCCGGTAAATATAAAGCACACTTTCCAGACCTGGAATGCTGCTATGCAGAAGGCGATACCTTAGACGAAGCTATTGACAATGCCAACGAGGCTGCATACAACTGGCTGAGCCTGGAGTTGTCTGAAGAAGACTGCGAACTTCCAACTGTATCCGATGAAGGAGATATGGATTTAGAGGAAGGAGATATTGTGCGGACTATCTGTGTGAATGTACGGTTTTACGAAGGATGGGATGAATAAACAATTCATCTCATCCCCACACTTTTCCTACTCTCTCACAATCTTCTCACATCCAAACTGTGACACCAGATAATACCCTCCGTAAATCATTCCTATAAGTATCATGGTAAGAACCAGTGCCGGTGCAGTTCCCTTTGTTTCATAAATAGACAGCATCTCCATGCACACCTGAATGCCAAAGACAGAATGAACGGCAGCCAGGATCACAGGTAAAAGAAATACCATACCGTTTTGTTTCCGAAGCCCGCGGCAGATTTGTTTTTGATCGCATCCCAGTTTTTGAAGAATCCGATACTTCTCTTTGCTGTCCGCTGCATCAGATAACATCTTTAAGGATAATACCGCAGAACCGGAAATCAGGAAGCAAATACCAAGATACAATCCCAGGAAAATATACATGGCACTGCTGCCGATACTGTCATCATACACAGAGGACTGAGTAGTGAAGTACACAGAAAACTCATCGCTTTTTTCTCCGTTTAGCCGTTCAAAAAATTCTTCGTCCATTTCTTCCCGGAAAGCCTTGGTGTCCTTTGCATAATCAGCAATGAAATAATTCTTTTTCTGTTCTGCTTCTGTAAATTTCACAGAATCCGGAACCAGGATAAAGCCCATATTTTGTGGGTCATAATTCATCATCAGGAATCCATCCTGACATGTTTTTTCTTTTGGATAATAGGTTTTTCCTTTTATGGTAAGCTCTGGATTTTCTTTCAATCCCATATTGAAAATACCCACCGCACCTTCCATATCTGCAATGACAAGATACTGATTTTCTTCTAATTCATAGGTAGGAAGATGATATTTCTCTGCTGCCTGGTTATAGGTGCTTACCGAAAGTAATTCTATTTGCTGGTTCAGATATGCCTCTCCAAATCTTTCTCTATCTACAGCATCCCCTACAATATTTCCCTTTGTTACCTCTGGAAGCTCATAAGTAGTAAGGTTTAAGGTATCCTGAAAATCTTTCCCTGAAATATCCTTTTCTTCCATGATTTCTTCTATGGTTTTTCCATCTCCTAAGTCTTTCACCATGGAAATATCCACAGGAGCCAGCTTTTTTGCTTCTGCTTCTTTGAAATCTTTTCTGGCAAAAGCTGAAAACAAGATACAGATAGTCATAAACATGAGAAGGCAGATGACACTACAGGAAATCACCGTAGAATTTAACTTATTGGACAGTTCTCCAAATACAAAGGAATTAATTTTCTTATAATAAATCTTTGGCATTTTTCCAAGAATCCACATGAAAAATCCGGCAAAAGACCAGAATACAAGTATAGTTCCAACAATACCAAGAAGCACCTGTGCCAGTACCTGAAACTCTGATTCCAGATTCTCTGATCCTGCGGTTACATTGTAATAAGCATATCCCAGAATCCCCCATGCCAGAAGAAAAATCACCACAGAGACCACAGGATTTTTCAGTGGATTTTTTTCTTTTTTCCGTCCTGCTGTCATAAAATCAATGAGTTTTGTACGGCTAATAGCAATGGTATTCAATACCATTACCACAGTATAGATAATTAGAAAATACAGGATAGATTTCACCACTGCTTTCCAGGAAATCACAAACACAAATCTGGACACATCTGCCTGAAACAGATGAGAAACCATCAGTGACATAAACTGAGAAATCCCCGTACCCACAAGGAGTCCTGCCACCAGAGAAATCACTCCCATCCAAATGGATTCCATCCACAAAATTCCTGCAATCTTCACTCTGCTCATGCCAAGGGTCATATACACACCGAATTCCATCTTCCGTTTCTTCAGCATAAAACGGCTGGCATAAACAATCAGATACCCAAGGATAAAAGAAACAAAAATACTGACACCGTCCATCACGCCATTCATCATATCAATGATTGCTGCTTTGATTTTTGTCACTTCCATCATAGCTGTCTGGGTCTCAATGGCATTGAAAATATAGAAAACTGCAATACCAAGAATCATGGTAAAAAAGTAAATGGAATAATCCCGGATACTTTTCTTGAAATTCTTCACAGAAAGACTAAATAACATGATTCAGATCACCTCCCAGAAGAGATACCACGTGAATGATTTCCTCAAAAAATTCTTTTCGGCTGGCTCTGCCTTTTTGCAGTTCGTGGAAGAGTTTCCCATCTTTCATAAACAGAACTCTACCTGCATAACTGGCAGAAAACGCATCATGTGTCACCATTAGAATCGTAGCATCCAAATCCTGATTCATATACTGAAGACTTCCAAGAAGGACACCTGCACTGTGGGAATCTAATGCTCCGGTAGGCTCATCTGCCAGGATAAAAGACGGGTCTGTAATCATGGCTCTGGCACAGGCCACACGTTGTTTCTGCCCTCCTGACATTTCATAAGGATACTTTTTCAGCACCTCTGTGATATCTAATTTCTGAGCCACTTCTCTTACTCTTTTCTGTATTTTTTCTGGTTTTTCGTTCTGAATCTGCAATGCCAGGGCAATGTTGTCAAAGGCATTTAATGTATCCAGTAAATGAAAATCCTGGAAAATAAATCCCAGCTTTTCTCTGCGGAATTTCATCAAAGCGCTCCCTTTTAGCTTTGTAATATCCTTCCCCTCCACCAGAATATGGCCGCTGGTCACCCGGTCAATAGTGGAAATACAGTTTAAAAGAGTGGTTTTTCCGGAACCACTGGCTCCCATAATTGCTGTAAATTCCCCTTTCTCTACGGTAAAGCTAATATCATTGACTGCTTTGGTAAGGCTTGATTTATTGCCATAAAATTTCATAAGATTCTGGATTTCTAACAGTTTCTCCATAACCGATATATTTCCTCACTTTCTTTGCAATATTTTTTGTTTCTGAGTTCATTATAAGAGAGAAACCTTGCCCTATCCATAAGTTTGCATAAAATAACCTTACATTGCTGTAAGGTTAAAAAGTCATATGTGCATCCTGTTCAAAGGAAAGAATCACTTCTGTATAGCATCCCTCTTCTGATTCTATTTCCAGTCTGTGCCCCAGTCTCTGTGACAGCTTCTTGCACAGATACAGGCCGATTCCTGTGGATGCCTGTCCGGTTCTTCCGTTCTTTCCGGTAAAGGATTTTTCAAATACTCTGGGTAAATCTTCCGGTGCGATTCCTCTTCCGTTATCCCTTATATGAAGAGATGTGATTCCCTGTTTTTCCTCACTCCACAGATGAATCTTGGGAGCCTCCTCCTGCCTGTATTTCACAGCATTGTTCAAAATCTGTCCTACCATAAAACTCAGCCACTTTTCGTCTGTAAGCACACAAACGTCTTCTGTTTCCTGCCTGATTCTCACATGATTTCCAATAAAACTATCCTTATTTTCCCCAATCACATGGTCTGTAACGGTTCTAAGAGAATACTCCTGGATTACATAATCCTTCTCCGGAACCTGGCTTCTTAAATAATACAGAACCTGTTCCACATAACTCTCTGTCCTGGCAAGCTGTTCCTTCAAGGTTCTTGCAGAACCGCCCCGATAATCCTTTAAAAGCAGACGCATACTTGCAATGGGCAATTTAATTTCATGCACCCAGGTCTCAATGTATTGCTTAAATTCATTATTTTTCCGTATCTGCCCATAAATTTCATCGTTCATGGACTTCTCCATCTGTACCATAGTTTCATAAAACAATTTTCCTTCCAGAAATTCCGGCTGCCTCAGCATTTCCATTAACAGATACTTTTCTTCCAGGGTATTTAATTTCTCTTCCATCTCACAATAGAACTCTTTTTTTCTGGAAAAATCCCAGTAAAAAATCAAAAAGATTGCCAGAAACTGTACGGAAAAAGCGAAAATCTGTACCGGAATTCTCACATGAAACATCCACAAAATACTTTCCAGAATCAGCGCCTCTAATCCCCATATGACCAGAGCCATCCCGTGGTCTTTCAGATATTTTTTTCCACTCATACTAAAAGATATCCCTGCCTTCTTCTCGTCTCAATCACACCCGGAAGTCCCGCTTCCTCCAGCCGTTTTCTCAGGCGGTTGATATTCACTGTCAGCGTATTGTCGTCTACAAAATCATTACAATCCCATAGATAATCCATTAATTCATCCCTGGATACGATTTTCCCCTGATTTTTCATTAGATAGTATAAAATCGTAATTTCATTTTTGGAAAGCACCGTTTCCTGTTCTTTATACTTCATGGTACTGCGGAGCAGATCCACACGCATTCCCTTGTATTCCAGCTCTGTATCTGTCTGATCCGGTGTCATTCTGCGGAAAATGGCCTCTATTTTCAGAAGTAACAATGTGGGATTATATGGTTTTGTCACATAGTCATCAGCCCCATAACTCATGGCAAGGATTTCATCCATCTCTCCTGTTTTACTGGTAAGCATAATCACTGGAATCTGGGAATTTTTCCTTAAATTTCTCAAGATTTCCTGTCCGCTGGTTCCCGGCAAAATAATATCCAGCAGCACCAGATCCGCCTGTGCTGCTAAAATTTCCTGATCCGCATTGATAAAATCTAAAATCAGGCATGGGCTGTATCCATTTTCTTCTAAGACACCTGCCAGAGCAGTCCTCAGACTGTTATCATCTTCTACCACTGCTATTTTTTTCATGTCCGTGTCTGTTTCCTTTCCTGGTGCAACGAATAATAAGTTCTAACGCTATTATATCAGTATTTTGTGGCCTCCTGCAAGCATCATAGGATTTCTGGCAAAACAAAAACAGCCTCCCCGGAAAGTTCCCACACTTGCCGGAAAAGCTGTCTCTCTTTATATCTTTTTATACAAACTGGTTTCTGGCGGCATCGTACTCATAATCGATTCCTGCCAGCTTCGCAGTGATTTCTTCCACGCTGCACTGCTTATCCTCGCACATAGCAGAAAGGGAAGAATAGAAATCTCTCAACTGAGTGTTTACATAACTCAATAACATAACCGGATCCTTTGGCATTCTCCATACTCCTTTTTGATTACAGAACCTCCTGCACAGCCTCCGTATGTGCAGTCAGTTCACCATTTTCAACATCTATGACAATCCGGTCATTGGCTCTGATATCACCTGACAAAATCAATTTTGCAGTGAGGGTTTCCACATATTTCTGAACATACCGTTTCAGTGGGCGGGCACCGTAAACCGGATCATAACCGCCTTCTATAATATAATCCTTTGCTGCTTTTGTCAATGCCAGGGAAAGCTCCTGATCCTTTAATCTTCTGTTCAGATCATCCAGAAGCAGTTCCACAATACCTCCGATATTATCCTTGGTCAGCGGCTTAAACATGATAATCTCATCCAGCCTGTTAAGAAATTCTGGGCGGAAATGTCCTCTCAAATCTCTGTCTACCAGATCTCTTGCTTCCTGTTTAATATCACCGTTTTCCTCAATACCGTCTAACAGATACGTGGATCCAATATTTGACGTCATAATCAAAATGGTATTTTTAAAGTCCACAGTACGTCCCTGAGAGTCTGTGATGCGGCCATCATCCAGTACCTGTAGCAGTACATTAAACACATCCGGATGGGCTTTTTCAATTTCATCAAAAAGAACCACAGAATATGGTTTTCTCCGCACTGCCTCAGTAAGCTGTCCGCCTTCTTCGTATCCTACATATCCCGGAGGCGCTCCGATGAGTC
The DNA here is from genome assembly GCA_905200905.1 of uncultured Bacillota bacterium. GTDB lineage: Bacteria > Bacillota > Clostridia > Lachnospirales > Lachnospiraceae > Blautia. The sequence continues at coordinate 19,671 of CAJKMA010000003.1, read as the reverse complement.
TGGATACCGAATATTTCTCCATGTATTCACTCATGTCAATACGCACCATGTTCTGTTCATCATCGAACAAAGTAGCTGCCAGTGTCTTGGCTAATTCTGTCTTACCTACACCGGTTGGACCCAAGAACAAGAAAGAACCGATTGGTTTTGTAGGGTCTTTAATACCAGCTTTGGAACGGATAATGGCATCTGTCACCTTGGTCACACCTTCATCCTGACCAATCACACGTTTGTGCAGCTCTGATTCCAGATTCAGAATCTTGCTTCTCTCACCTTCCGTCAATTTCGCTACCGGAATACCGGTCCAGCGAGAAATGATTCTGGCAATCTCTTCATCTGTCACACTCTCATGCACCAGAGATAAATCCTGATTTTTCACTTTTTCTTCCTCTGCTGCCAGTTGTTTCTGAAGCAATGGAAGCTCTCCATACTGAAGTTTTGCAGCTTCATTCAGGTCATACTCTCTCTGTGCCTTCTGGATGCGGTTATTCATATCTTCTATCTGTTCTCTCAGTTTCTGAAGACGTTCTACGGAATTTTTTTCATTATCCCACTGTGCTTTCTGGGTGTTAAATTCATCGCGAAGTTCTGCCATTTCCTTCTGTAAATCAATGAGTCTGTCCTGGCTTAAACGGTCATTTTCTTTCTTTAAAGCCGCCTCCTCAATCTCCATCTGCATGATTTTTCTACGCATTTCATCCAGCTCTGTAGGCATGGAGTCCAGCTCTGTCTTAATCAGTGCACAGGCTTCATCCACCAGGTCAATGGCCTTATCTGGCAGAAAACGGTCGGAAATATAACGGTCAGACAAGGTCGCTGCTGCTACCAGGGCACTGTCTGTAATCTTAACACCATGGAATACTTCATAGCGTTCTTTTAATCCTCTTAAAATAGAAATGGTATCTTCTACGGTAGGCTCATCTACCAGAACCGGCTGGAATCTACGCTCCAGGGCAGCATCCTTTTCAATGTACTTTCTGTATTCATCCAAGGTGGTTGCACCGATACAGTGCAGCTCTCCTCTTGCAAGCATAGGCTTTAACATATTTCCGGCATCCATGGCACCGTCTGTCTTACCTGCACCTACAATCAAATGCAGTTCATCGATGAAAAGAATAATCTGTCCTTCGCTTTTTCTTACTTCTTCCAGAACAGCTTTCAGACGTTCCTCAAATTCACCTCTGTATTTGGCACCAGCCACCAAAGCTCCCATATCCAGGGCAAAAATCTTCTTATCCTTTAGTCCTTCCGGCACATCACCCTGTACAATACGCTGAGCCAGACCCTCTACGGCTGCTGTTTTACCTACACCTGGTTCACCAATGAGAACCGGATTATTTTTGGTCTTTCTGGAAAGAATCCGGATGACATTCCTGATTTCTCCGTCTCTTCCAATGACCGGATCCAGCTTCTGTTCTCTGGCCTTTTCCACCAAATCCTGACCATATTTATTTAAGGTATCATAGGTCACTTCCGGATTGTCCGTGGTGACTCTCTGGTTGCCTCTGACCGTGCTAAGTGCCTGGAGAAAACGCTCTTTTGTAATGCCATACTCCTGCCAGATTTTCTTCATAGACGGGCTTGGATTTGCTAAAAGTGACAGGAATAAATGCTCGACTGAGACGTATTCATCCCCCATAACTCTGGCTTCATCCTCAGCACTTACTAGTGCTTTGTTTAAGTATTGTCCAATATATGGCTGTCCTCCGGACACCTTGGTTCTGGCATTTAATGCCTGCTCCACATTGCCCATGAAATGTTCTTTTTGGATTTCCATTTTTTCAATGAGCTTTAAAATCAGGCTGTCCTCCTGTTTTAACAGGTTATAAAGCAGATGCTCCTGCTCCACCTCCTGATTGCCAAACTCATATGCTGTTTTTTCCAAATCCTGGACGGCCTGCAGTGACTTCTGAGTAAATTTACTGATGTTCATAGTATCCCTCCATTTTGGTTATTCTAATCCCGATAAAATTGTTCGGGTGTGCTTTTTCTCTTGTTCTAGGGCAAATATAACACTTATTATTAGCACTGTCAAGAGGTGAGTGCTAATTTTTTTGTTATTTTTATCTGACCGCCATTCGCACCGCCATCTTGGCAACGTGCTCGCCAAACAATTCCAATTGTGAAGCATCCTGCTCTAGAGTTTTTGCAATGCCTATGGCTCCCAGCTGAAATCTGTTTTCTGTTTTTTCTCCTGCCCCTGAAAATACCAGCATTCTCTTCAACAGCATATTTCTCACAATATCCATAATCGCAGTATCTACTCCTCCTATGGGCGACTGTGCAGTTACAAAGGCAGCACCGATTTTTCCGCTTAAATCCAGCCGCACATGAGAATCAAACCATTGCTTCAATTCCCAGCTTATTCCTGCACAATACACAGGTGCACCAAAAATCACCGCTTCACTTTGTTGTAAAAAATCAAGGTCGACCTCCTGATCCCGAATGGACATTAACTTCACCTCAATGAATGGAAAACTCGCCATGATTCCGTCTGCAATATATTCTGCCGCACACTCTGTATTCCCGCTCTGACTCACATAAAGAATTGATATTTTCATTTTCTGTTGCCCTCCATAATTCCAAAACTCTATTTATAATATTTCTGCACTTTCTCCTTTAATTGTTCAAACAGGGGATAATAACATTCTATAATCTCCTGGAATTTCTCTTTTGCAAAGATTCCGTCATAATCATGTGCCAACTGATTTCTTGTTTTCAGCATCTGAATCCACCTGTCATCTTCGATGATTTTGTTCTGGAAAGCTTGCTGCAGTGTTTCTCTTGGGGAACCGATAGCAAAATCAAGGATTCCCATCTCTTTCACAAGAATATCTTTCATAACTTTCCAGGATATATCAAAGGTAAGGCTAAAATTCAGAACGGTTCCTTCTGGGACAAAATCCTTCTCCACATCTGCAGTTCTGCTTTTCTCCAATTTTTTCAGACTTCTGCAAAAAGTATGATATCTATTAATAGATTTGCTTTCCATATTTCTCAATATCCTCTAATAAAAACTCATTGCGAATGTTGTCATAATCAAAAATATCTATATCACTCTCTGGAGTTGCCGTTCCTGTGGCAAAAGGGTCAAACAAGTACAATTTCTTTACCCCGTTTTCCTTGCATATTTTTGTAACTCTGGCAATCAATTCAGGAATGGGCATAACATTCATGAAATTATCCCCCTTATTTTACAACCTGTTCATCTTTTCCTGATCCAGCACAAATACCTGCACTCTCACCCAGTTATCCTCTAGATACTCTGGATCTAACATGGAAACTGCCGCACATTTACTTCTTCCGTCTCTGATTTCAAATTCGTCAAAAGTAAAGTGCAGGCTCTCTCCATCTTCCAGAATCTCTGCATTTGGCGAAATACGGAGAGTCAATACGAAAGATGAAATTCCGTTCTGCTGGCTCATCATGGTTTGTTTATGAATCGCAGCTTTTTCCATCACATCTTCTTCAAATGGATAATCTCTTGTCACTTCTGCAAGATTTTCAAAGGTTGTAATCCCCGTATAACGGTATGCACTGTCCTGGCTCACATCATGTAATACTAAATTTTTCATATTCAATCCCTAATCCCTTTCTCATTTATTTTTTTCCTGATACTACTCAATGTCTCTTTTCACTTTGATAAAAGTATAATATATATACACATATTGAACAAGAACCTATCTATGGAAAAAGCACCCCGGCTACTATTGCATACTATGCATAGCCAGAGTGCTTTTCGAGTTTTCTTTATGAGATCTTATTTTCTACCTTTATGAGATTGCATTCACGGTGTCATAGGCGGTTCTCACTGCATTTGCAATGTCTGCTGCCCTCTCCCCGCAATCTCCGATTTTTGCAAAAGGAATCTTTGCTTCTTCTAAAAATGTGGTATCGAAGATCACTGGTTTTGCTCCCATGGCAAGAACAACGAAATCGCAGTCAATGATAACCTCTTCCTCGGCTTTGTTGCGGCAGATCACTTTTCCCATCTGAATTTCTTCTACTTTGTGAGAAGGATATTCAGCAACACCATATTTTTTATAATTTTCTTTTAAGGTAGGAAGGATGGTTTCGCTTTCTCCTGCTGCAATCTTATCCATCATTTCAATCACAGATACCTGGCATCCTTTTTCAGCCAGATATTCTGCTGTTTCACAGCCTACCATACCGCCTCCGATAACAGCTGCTTTTCCATAAACCTGTGTGGTTCCTCTAAGAACATCCCATGCATCACAGACACAAGCCTGATCAATTCCTTTGATTGGGAAATGGAAGCTATGTGCACCAACTGCAATGATGACATGATCTGGGTTTAATGCAAGAATCTTTTCCGGTGTTGCCTTTTCCCCAAGACGCAGGGTAATGGCATCCTGTTTCATGCAGTGGGACAGGTATTCTGTAAAGCGACGCATTTCTTCTTTGCGTGGAGGCACACAGGCCAGTTCTAATTGACCGCCAAGTCTGGTGTTCTGTTCAAACAAAGTCACACGGTGACCTTTTTCGGCTGCCACACGGGCTGCTTCCATGCCCGCTGCTCCTCCTCCTATAATCACCAGATGCTTCGGTGTTTCAGCAGGAAGGATTTTTCTCGTTCCTTCATATCCATTTTCTGCATTCAGCACGCAAGATAAAAATTCACGGTGCTGAATCTTATCCGTACATCCTTTATTACAGGAAATGCAAAGACGAATATCACAGAAGTCATGGTTTGCAGCTTTATTTGCCCAATCTGCATCAGCAAGAAGACCACGGCCGATTCCTACCATATCCGCTTTACCAGAAGCAAGAATCTGCTCTGCCATCTCTGGAGTGATAATACGTCCTACAGTGCTGACCGGAATAGATACAGCTTCCTTTACCTTGCCTGAAATTTCCGCAAAAAATCCATAAGGCTGTACTCCCATTGGAGGGATGGTATCTGCCATATTTCCTGTATGATTTGCCTGTGCCACATGAAGCATATCCACACCAGCTTTTTCCAGCATCTGTGCGAAAACAGGTGCATCTGCCTCATCGATTCCGCCTTTTCCTCTCTCAGGTGTTACAACAGAAAATTTGTAATCAAGGATCATATCAGGAACTGCTTTTCTTAAAGCCTCCACAAGAAGAAGTGCAAAACGTGTCCTGTTTTCCAGACTTCCTCCAAATTTATCTGTTCTGTGGTTCATTTTTGTGCTGCAAAGTGCTCCTACCAGACGGTCACCATGAATCTGGATCACATCCACACCTGCTTTCTGTGCACGGACTGCACAGGCACACATTTTATCAATAATAGAAAGCAGTGTCTCTTCACTTACTTCATCCACAAAATGCATCATATCATGATGAAGTTTTGCACGCACCTCTTCCATCTTTCCTTCTGCAAAAAGACGCATCATGGTCTCGCAATCGTATTCCGGATGGAAAATCTGGATTCCAAGTTTTGCTCCATACTCATGAACACTGTCCGCCAGCTTTTTAAAAGACTCAATCTGAGAATCCTGAAATAATCTTGGTGTTGGTGTAAAATTATTCACTGGTGCCACATCACCAATTACAATATATCCCACACCGCCTTTTGCCAGACGGGTATAAAAATCCATATCCTGGTCTGTGATAGTGCCATTTCTGTCTTCATATCCAGTAGTAAGAGGCGGAAACATGACACGGTTTTTGAATGTTGTGTTACGGATTGTAAGTTTTTCAGTTAATTTCATTCTTATTCCTTCTTTCTGGTCTGCAATGGAATCAGTATCTTATTAAATCTCCTTTGCGAAGAGACAAACCTGTTTCGTCAATTCGGTTCTGCATGGAATACCTGAAAAATTATGATTTGCATTTTCCACATGAACCAAGTGCTTATTTGGATTCTGATAAAGAGAAAGATAAGTTTCACAAGTCTCCTCATCTACCAGTTCATCTTTTGTTCCCCGTACTATCAGCACAGGTCCTTCATATCCTTTTGCATCTTCAAACGGATTATATTTTTCCAGGTCGTAGTTAAAGGCATGGCTGAATTTTAATCCTTCTATGTCACCAAAGAGAATTCCGTGCTGTTCCATAGCACGGGAACGTTCTCCACATCCATCCCACATCTGTTTTCCTGGGCACATAAGAATCAGGCCAGCCGGGTGAATCCTCGGTGCACTGGTTGCTGCCACGAATCCGCCCATGCTGTGACCAGATAAAATCATGCGGTCACAATCTACATAGAGCTGTTCTTTTGCCCAGTTCCAGATATCTTCTGTATCCTGGATCAAAGAAGTAAATGTCATATTTTCAAATTCTCCGTCACTTTCTCCATTATTGGAAAAATCAAAACGGATACAGCCAATTCCTTCTTCTGCCAGTTTTCTTGCCATGGTAATATGAAGTCCTTTATGGCCTTCCTTTGTTCCGGTGAATCCATGAAGATTTATCACAACAGGAAAAGCTCCTTCTCCATCCGGCAAAGTCACGATACCACGAAGTACCAGCCCCTGGCGGTTTGCAAACTCAATCTGTAATGTTTTCATAATAATATCCTTTCTAAACTAAATATCACTTGCTTCTGCCTTAGCAGCTCTCTCTGCACGTTTTACTTTCAGCTCTTCCAGCATTTCCTGTGTCTTTTTCTTGCTCAGTGGATACAGGAAAAGAAGAACAAGAACTGCCAGTCCATATCCGATTACATAGCTTCCTGTATAAGTTTTCCAGATGCGGTTGACTACCTCTGTTGTCTGAACGGTCTCAGCAACCTGGTATCCAATAATACCCAGTGCAAAACTGGAGAAACTTCCTGAAACTGCATTTGCCAGTTTACGGAAAAAGGAATATGCAGAATAAAGGATTCCCTCGTTTCTCTGTCCTGTCTGCAACTCCTGATAGTCAATAGCGTCATTGACAAGTGCCCATACAAGAACCTGCATTCCGCTGGCACCCAGGAAACAGATACCATTAATAATGATAAACAACATTGGATTGTGGATTGGGAAGAAGAATAAAACGGCAAACACCAAGGCTGCTCCTCCGGCTCCTGCAACACACCATTCCTTCTTTCCAAATTTGTTTGCAAGGGGCTGGGTAAATGCAAAAACAATCACGGCATATAAGGTGTTCAGTGCACCGGAAACAGCCATAATCTGTACATCACCAAACCAGTCACGGAACAGGTATGTATTAAGACCGTTCACAATGGAAGCACCCACCATTCCAAGGAAACTGAACAAAACAACACCCAGGAATGCACTGTTTTTTGCAACATGTTTAATAATTTCAAAGTAGTGAAGTTTCTCTTTTTTCTCCGGTTCCGGAAGTACAACACGCTCCTTGCACCATACACAGGTCACCTGCAGGCAAAGCAGTCCGACAAGTGCACAGACAGAAGCCATCATCAGAAATCTGCCCGGGATTGGCTGATTGTTTTCATACAATACAAGAGGACCAATCATAACAATAACAGTCATGAAAATAGTTCCTCCAAGACTGCGGTAACGTGATAATGCTGTTCTTTCTTTGACATCATCTGTCATGACACTGGAAAGACTTCCAAAAGGAACATTGACACAAGTATAAAGTGCTTCATACAATACATACGTAACAAACATATATCCAATACGGAAACCATAGTCCAGATTGCTTACATTTACAAAACCAAGAACACACAATACCGCCATTGGAAAAGAAAAGGCACGAATCCAAGGAATAAATTTTCCGCCTTTTTGTGAACGGCGCATATCTACCAGTGCACCAATAATCGGGTCATTGATTGCATCCCATATTTTTGTAACTAACATCAGAATTCCAACATGAATGGGATTTACCTGAAGTACCAGTGTATAGAATACAGTAAGGAACATAGCACGGAACTGCTCTGTACAGCAACATCCCAAATCTCCCAGGGTTACCCCGATTTTATCCTTCATTGAGAAGGGTCTTACGTTTGTTTGTGTTTCTTTCAAAACATTCTCCTCCTTTTGACACGTTTTTAACGACCTGCTAGCATAGACAAAGTATATAAAATACATTTATGAAAACATATACATAAATTGATTGAAAACTGTCGAAAATTGACTTATTATAGTAATTAACCATAATCATTTTAAATTTATGCCGCGTATGCAAAATATTGCACAAAAACAAGTGAGGTTTTTTATAAATTATGACAGATTATAAAAAAGAACAAAAGTATAACTATCAGATTGAACGCATTTTATTGGAAGATAGCAAAAAAAAGAGAATTTCCTCCATGGACTATTACAGTTTTTTGATTGTGCGGGTTGGAAATTGTATTTTTCATGAAGCAAAAGAAGATAGTGAAATCAGGCAATGCGGGCCAAATGATATGATTCTTATAAAACCGCAAAAATCCATCCAATTATATTGGAAAAATCCAAAACATCCTGTGGAATTGTTCTGGATACGCTATTCTAAGGAATTGCTGAAGGATTTATCTGATGAATCTGTGGATTTCCAGAAAAGCATTGAAGTTGTCCCTTTTTCCTGCATCAGCGTTTCCACAGATGGAGGCACTGCCGCAATTTTGAAGAACCTGTTTACCAGGCTGGAACGGGCAGACAAAACAGAGTTTGCGGAAGAACTATTTGAAAAAAATATGTTGTCTCTCATGCTCATTGCCATTTTAAGAGCATGTATCCGGGAAGAGTTCGAACAATAGAAAAAAGGCCAGCGGCAATTTGTGTTAGATGATTTATTTGCGTATATTCACCGTCATATCACCGAAGAAATCACCCTGGAAGAAAGCCGAGGGCTAATAAGGAAGTATTTTTGAAAATGTGGTGTAACCTCAATAAAATGGGGTTACACCCTTTTCTTTTATGCGATTTTCTGTGTAAGCAGCTTTTCATTTTTCGCTTCTTCAAACAACTTCAAAAGTTCTTGTTCAGTAGGAACGCCGAATAATCCGACTGCCGTAAAGTAAATATCGACTTTTACTGTGTTATGAGAATGCTTTTTCTCGTTATTATGGATTTCTATGCGTTCAATCAGTTTGTTTACAACAAGCGGTGTCAGCTCTTTCATATCCGTAAATTCTCGTAATCCCTCACGGAGCATTTTTAGGTCAACCGTCTTTTTCTGCAATTCAGCTAACTGTTTTTCGCTTTCTTCCACGACAGAAATAAGACGTTTTTGTTCGTTTTCATATTCGTTGGCCATACGGGAATAACGCTCATCATTGATTTTACCATTGATGTTATCCTCATAGATACGAGAGAAAAGACGGTCTAATTCACCAATGCGTTTATTACTGCTTTCGACAGTTGCTTTCAACAATTTGATTTGCTGAGCATCGCTTTCGCCTTTCTTTCGTGCTATAAGATAAACGAATACCGTTTCATAGCAACGGACAAAATCTGCCAATTCGCTGACCGCTTCCATAACGATTCTTTCAAGCACAACGTCACGAATGAAATGAATATCGCAAGCTCCTCTACCGCTTTTGTAGTTAGAGCAACGGAAGAACTCTTGATTTTTCTTCAGGCTCTTTGAAGCACAAAAATGTAATTTTGAACCGCAATCCGCACAGTAAACCAATCCCGAAAATAGACTTTTTCTGCCCGTTGCAGAATTTCTACGCTTATGTTTGCGAAGTTCCTGCACCCTCAGCCACATATTTTCGCTGATAATAGCTTCTTGTGTGTTGGGAATGATTTGATAATCTTCCTTTGACTTTTCTACGACCTTGTGAACTTTATAGCTGATGGTAGAAGTCTTTCCGTTTACAGTACAACCCGTATACTGCTGATTTTCAAGAATGTGTTCAACGGTGCTTGAGGCCCACCCGTAAATATTTTTCGGTGGTGGATTGCTTGTCTTTCTGTCAATGGAGTTGAAATATGCGGTAGGTGTAAGCACCTTTTCATTTTCCAACTGCCTTGCAATCTGTGACGGACCTCTACCCGAAAGACATAGTTCGAAAATCTTTCTTACTACCTCTGCGGCAGGCTCATCAATATACCATTTATCATTACGTTCTTTGTTGTCATCGCCCTTGATTTTCTTGTAACCGTAAGCCACAGTAGAAGCAACTCGCTGACCCTTTTTCGCCTTCATTTCGTGAACTGCACGAATTTTCTTTGAGGTCTGAGCTGCATACCACTCATTAAATATGTTGTGAAACGGCATCATTTCCGTTCCCATACCCCTCGTGGTATCTACATTTTCCTGTATCGCAATAAAGTTTACGCCGAGTGTTGGATATACGATTTCGGTATAGTGTCCGCACAGTAAATGCTCTCTGCCGAAACGGGATAAGTCTTTAACGATAACCGTTGATACCTTTCCTGCTTCAATAAGACTTTGCATTTCCTGAAAGCCGGGGCGGTTGAAAGTCGTACCGCTTATTCCGTCATCCACGAAAAATTGAGGATGTAAATGACCATGCTTCTTCGCATAGTACATCAGAATTTCCTTTTGGTTTGATATGGAATTACTTTCACCGTCGAGGTTATCGTCTTGAGAAAGACGACAATACAAAGCGGTGATTTTTTCGTTTTCTTGCCCTTGTATATTTGTGTTTGTTGTCATAAATTATCTCCTTTCTGATGACAACCGGGCATTGCAATGTGCGATAATTATACACTTGCAATGCTGTGGCTGTCGAATGTGTGGTGTTATATCAGTTTTGTTTCGGTAAGCAGTTCCTTGAACTGTTCAAACACCGTTTCTTTACCTTTTGTACTGAAATGAGTTGTAACTTCATAGGTTGTCCCACCGATTTTCATAACAAACGGTGTTTCGTCTATCTCAAAAAAGGGTGCTAATAAAGAAATATTTACCTTGTTTTGGTTATCCATTATCGTTCCTCCCTTGCATTTCGCTCACGTCTTTTCTGCCAATTTTCCAAGAGCTTTATAATCGTTTGCTGCATATCTTTGTTGGTGTAATTTCGTGGAAAATACTTTCGTATATCCTCTGTCATAAATTTGACCTGTTCCTTTTGATTTGGCTTTTCCTCACTTAACACAGCGAAAACTGTATCAACGGACAGTCGCCCTTGTTCGCTGAATTTTCGCAAACGTTGTGCCTGAGAAAGTGATGGAGTAGCATCTGCAAATTCAATTTCTTCATATAAAACCCGTTGCTCGTATTCGGGTAGGTACGAAAGTTCAACGGCGGGAGTAAAGGCAATTCTTCGTTCATCCACCAATTTCAGCAGTTCGGGGATAAGGTTTGTAAGGCGAATATAGCGGTAAACTTGGTCTCGGCTTTCGCCCAACTCCTGACCGATTTCTGCGGCGGTGTCGATATTTGTCGCAACTTGCGATGAATTTTTCTGCGGTCTGCCCGCCTTGCGTTTCATCGCTTCAACTTTCATTTTGTAAGCGAATGCCTTCTCGCTTGGCAGTAAATTTTCTCTCTGTAAATTCGCATCCACCATCGTTATAATTGCTTCTTCATTCGTAAGATCTTTGACGATAGCGGGGATGGTATCAATCCCTAATTCTTTGCAGGCTTCCACTCGTCTGTGTCCGCTTATGATTTCATATTTACCAGCCGAAGAAGAACGGACTATTATGGGAACGAGCGTACCGTTTGCTCGGATGCTCTCCAAAAGTTCGGTCTGTTCTTCGCCCGTTCTTACTTTGAACGGATGATTTTCAAACGGAATAAGCGTATTTATTTCGATTTTTTCAATTTTATCTGTCATTGTAAGTACCTCTCTTTAACTTAAAATTTCTATTGCATTCAGATAAATGCCATTGGGATTTTCCTTGTATATGAGTTTTAATTTTGTCCCGTTGTCGATGTCATAAAAGCCAAGATATTTCTGCCACCAGAACACCGGAGTAATGATTTTTCTTCCGTCATTGAGCCGAAAAAACAATCGGAGCATTGATGAATTTGTGTCTGCACGCATTACCAAAGTGGCAAGGTATTCGCCTGCTTCATTGATAAATTCATAATCGCCCGTGTATATTCTTTGCTCACGCATTTCTTCACGTGTGTATACTTTGTTTGCTGTCATAACAGTTTCCTTTCTGTCTTTAATAAAGCTTTTCTTTCGGGAGGTAAGAGAATATATATTTATTTATATATTTATAGGGCTGACTTCCCGAATGATTTTTGTTTGCATCTTGCAGGTTACAAACCTTGTTTTCTGTATGAAAAGGGTGCGTAATTCTGCAATTTTTCTTTTTGTAAGGCTATTAAAATTTGTAAGAGTGTAATTCCTTGACCTAACCCGTATCGTTAAAATAGTTATCATTTGGTGCGTTTTTCACGCTTCTTTTAGAGTGGTATTTGGGGCAATTTATGATAATCGCCCTAAAACTTTGTTTGCAGTCATTCTGACATTTGCGGCAGAGGTCGTTGTAGGAACGTCTGCCCGTGTGGGTATTCAGGAAGAACTCCCATTCTTGTTTTGCTTTCTTTGATAATCTCGGCATTGTAAAAAACTCCTTTCACTTATTTGTACAAAGGGGTGCGTTTTAGACACCCGTTTTTGATGAAAAATCCGAAAAATATTTTTTAAGTCCCTCTAATGAATAGGCATCGGGAAAGGCAAAAATATAACCATTTTCAAAAAATCTTTCTAATGAGTAGCCGTCGGGAAGGGCGAAAAATCCGACAATTTGAAAAGTTTCTCATAAATATCCCTCTCACTTGTTCCCACTGTGCGAATGCAAATTATCGGGTGTTTTGAAAAAATATCTCTCTACTTGTTTGAAACGGGAGAGAATTTTATCAGGGTCTTTTCTTCAAAAAATTTTTAATCCTCTCATTAATTCGCACCGTGAGAGGTCAATTGTTCACCCTACTTTTGAAAAGGTTCCCTTCACTTATTCCCACTGAGAGATAGCAAATGCACACCCTAAGTCGAAAAAATATCCCTCTACTTGTATGAAATGGCAGAGCGTTTTTTTGGGGGGTGTATAAAAATTTCTTTCACATATTTGGAGTTGCCACCGCCGAATGACACCCTATTGCGATAAAATTTTCTTCGGATTTAGCGTATCTACTGTATTGATTTGATTCAAAAGCGAGCAGACCCTTTGGTTATCCACATATAAAAAAACAGCCTGCCGCCCGATGTACTGCAACATCTTAGCGAGCAGACTGTTTTTACTCCTGTGGCTCCAAAACGGTACTCGTCAGGGAAAATCCCTGAAACCCTTTGTGATTAAAAATGAACAAAAAAATAGACACCTATCAAAATTGATAAATGCCTATACTTATTTTAGGTTCTTTGAGTCTGTATTCTAAAAGATTGTTATACTCAAAACGAAAAATTTGTTATTCCCGATACCTCAATGCCTTTTTTGTTATCAAAAACTATGGCTACGCTATGTTTTGCTCTGGTAACGCCTACATAAAATTTTGATTTTGTTTTGGATACCATTTCGTTGTTATGGTCTAGTACCCAATTCATCATTGTTGATGTAGGATATATTAAAACTCTATCAAAAGTCAGTCCTTTTGATTCACCAAGATTTATGACTGGATAATTTACATTAACTGTTGTTTTTCTCGTATCTCTTAATTGCATAGGTTGATATGTTGATAAATATTTCTCAACATCATTTGGAGATATAAAGAAAACTCCATCGTGTCCAGTAGGTTTGTGTTCAGCAAATTCACACGGGCAAAAATTGCTATAAATTGAATTGGCAAAATTACATATTGGTTCATTGTTTCTGTATGATTTATTAAGTGTTGTTTCATCTATGTCAACTGAATATGCGGAGCATTCACATTTAATGAATTCCACAATATTACCATCTACATACTTCTTGTACTTTGCTTCATCGTGAGTATGATATGTGACTTGACGAGGATCTCCAACCAATAATATCTCTGAATTTAACGAGAATAACTGTTTAATAATCTCTAAATCATAACCTGCCATATCCTGTATTTCATCAATAAAGATATGAGAATATATTTTACCGATTCTTTTAATAACCAACCCCTCTGTCAATTCATTTGCCTTAACAACAAATTTGGAAAGTTTATCAGAATATATAAGTTGTGATTTGTTGAAATAGTAATTTTGAGGGTCACTCTCTCCAAAATATACAGGTTGCCCGTTTTTACCTCGGAAACGAAAACCTGATTTTGTATTCATTAGTAATAATCCCTTGACTTTACCATTATAAATCACGCTCTGGTATGGTTTTACTCCGTGTTGTATCAAGAAAGAGAACCACGTTTGTATGGTAATATTTTCTGGAATGCATCCGTTTATTGCATAAAATTTCTTTTTTATCTCATTTTCGTTTGCTTCTGTATATGTAGTTATAAGAACTCGTGAATCGGTAATTTTTAAAGCTTCCTTGACAAGATGCGTAGTTTTTCCAGAACCAGCGGCAGCGATAATCAATTTATTACTCATTTTTTATTGCCTCCAAAATATATTCCGGAAACTTTATGTCTTCATCCGTTTCAAAAATTGCCAATGCCACATCTGTCTTGTGGTTTTTCATATACTTTCGCAGTTCATCAATGTCTTGACAGTCTGTTCGAAGAATCTTGTTAAATAAACTTACATTATTGCCATTTGCTTTTAATAGTTTCGGTTCAAGAGTATTGTAATTATATGGCTTTTCGCCAATCGTAAGAGTTCCTGTATCCACAACGTCATCGTAGCATATTTTAATACTTTCTTTTTTGTTTGATTTTATATATTGTTCGTATTTCTTTTCGAGTGCAGTGACATTACCATCATTGTCTGTTACAACCACAACATTTAGCTTCAGAGCATTCGCCAATTCAAGAAAACGCAAAAATGAAGTGCCTACTGAAATTACATCAATTTGGTCTTCGATAGGTAAATGGTTACCATTTGCATCTTTATACGCTTTTTGAACCACAAGCTCATCTGAATCGCCTTCAACTAATATAGCTTTTTTACATAAGATTAGACGTAATGTATCATATCCGGAAATTTTTTTAAAGAACTCCGATGAAGGAAGTTCTGTTATTCGTGCAACTCGTTTGTTATCCAATAACAACAAATTTTCCAGCCCCAACTTATTTGCTACAAAACTACTATGTGTTGAAATGATAATCTGTTTGTTGTCATACCTTTCTTCAATAGCTTTAATCAATTGATTTAGCTTGGAATATGACAAATGACTTTCAGGTTCTTCCAAAAGAACTATTTGTGAATGCTGCGTATTTTTGTGTGTTAATGCGAGTTCAGTTTTCATTACACATTGGGCTCCTTTTCCAATGTATCCAAATGGTACATCATTTAATTGTGTGACCAAACTACTTTCCCACGCATTTTTTGTTCCTAAATCCACCGTCAATGAAACTGTTCCGTCAACTATCGAAGATTCTTTACTTATTCGCTCATTAATTGCCTTGATGGAATTATCATCAATAAAAGTATCTTTCATTTTCCTGTGAGCCTGAGAAACCGCAGTTACTTCCTCTGGCGAAAGCAAATCTTTTACAATTCTCGAAATATATACATCAGAACCATTTTGATAGCGATAATTAGAAGAATCAATCATTGCTGATTTTACTGGAATACTGCGAATGGTAACTGCTTGCCTTGCAAACGAAGTCCAAGATGCTTCGTAATATTCGATTGGAATACTCATCATATTCTTCTTCGCAATAAGTGTATTATATTCATTGCTATATTTTTCATTAAAGGCAATTTCAAATTTTAATCCTTCACAAGAAAGTCGTTCCGAATTTTCGTTTCCTTCATATTCTGCATCAATAGAACCGTCAAAAAAAATTTCAATCTCAATTGTTGGTGGCGGAAAAGGGACCCCTTTATTGACGGATTCTATATACATATCCACAACGTCTTTATTAAAAAGATATTGGGATAGTTCATTTCTAATATTTCTGCCACCGTACAATCCTGTAAGTGCAATATGTATTGCTTCCAAAATCGTCGATTTTCCTGTTTCGTTATTACCAACGAGAATATTCAAGCCTTTATTTAATTCTAATTCAAAAATTCCTTTGAAACACTTAAAATTTCGGATTTTTACTTTTTGTATAGCCATTTTATAATCCCTTCCTTGATACTTATTGTATGTAGACTTATAGTATGCAATTTTATTATGATATAAAATCAGGAGGAGTGCAACTATGGATATTGTAAAAGTATTTGGAACTAACTTAAAGAAATATCGCACTGATATGGGAATATCACAAGAAGCATTTGCAGATAAATGTGGTATGCATCGTACTTATATTAGTGCTATTGAATGTTATCGTAGAAGTATTTCTTTGGAAAACATTCAGCGAATAGCTGATGCGCTTGACATTGAAGCATACAAATTACTTGTGGAGGATATTCGCAATGAAGATTAAAACCTTTTTTGACTTCTGCTCGGGCATCGGAGGAGGAAGATTAGGGTTGGAACAAGCAGGCTTAGAATGTGTTGGACGTTCTGAAACTAGCAGACTGGCTGATACAACGTATCGTTTAATGCATAATACAGAAAATGATATTAATTACGGTAATTTAAAAAAGATTACAGGAGATAAAATTCCTGCTTTCGATTTGTTAATTGCAGGTTTTCCCTGTCAGACTTTCTCTGTTATCGGGCGACAAGATGGTTTTTCTGATGACCGTGGGCAAATAATTTTCCAACTTTCAAGAATACTACGAGAGACACAGCCAACGTGTTTTATATTGGAAAATGTAAAAGGTCTTGTAACACACGACAAAGGTAAAACAATAAAAGTGATTCTGGATGAATTAACCACTTCAGGCTATACAGTATCTTATCGTGTTTTGACTAGCTTGGAGTATGGAGTTCCTCAAATGCGTCAACGTGTCTATTTTGTAGGTTTCAAAACATCGCTCGGGTTCGATTACTCCAAATTTAAATGGCCAGAGCCTGTTTTAACCCCAGCATTATCGAATTACCTAATCGATAATAACCTTGCAAATGATGAAAGATTGAACATTTTAAAACACTACTTAAACAATCCTACAAATGCTGGCAAATATTCTGTTGATGATATACGCACTATGGAAGGAAAAATTATAGATACCAGAATGAATGATTTACGCATTTATACCGAAAAATGTCCTACATTAAGAGCCCAGCGTGATGGGGTTTTATATGTAAAGAATGGTGCGATTTACCAATTGACAGGTTATGAAGCACTTTTACTTCAAGGCTTTCCTAAAGAATATGCTGACAAAGTGAAAAATGATGTTACCGACCGTCACTTGCTAATGCAAGCAGGTAATGCTATGACAGTCAATGTCATACAAGCATTAAGAAATAGTATAATAAATTTTTTAGATTCAAAGGAGGAATATGTGCAATGAGACCAGGAGAACAATTCGAATTACGTTGTTATGAATACTTAAAAAAGTTTTACAAAACAAAAGAAACTGATTTCCACCACGAAGGTGGTATGGATTCCACAAAATCAGATATTGCCGCTATTAAAAACGGAAGAATCGATTTTTATATCGAAGCAAAAGATGCATCAGCTCAATCAGGACAGTTTGTATTATTGCCTGATGAAGAAAGAGAAGTCTTTGTTTTTTCACCACGCAATCATAGCGAACCAAATGAAATGACGGACATCATTATCGATTATATGAATAGTGATTTTCAACGTTTTAATAACGCAGGAACAGCCGGACAATCATTAGATATTGATACGGGTGTTTTCGCTGATTGGATTATTGAACATTACAAAGATAAAAATGTTAAGTATGTCATCAGTTGTGATAGAGATTATGTCATTTTCCCAATTCGCAAGTTCGAACAATATTTTAATATTATTGCCAACTACCGTATAAAGAAAAGTGGCTCAGGCGAACCTGCTAAAAGGGACATTCCTGCCATAAAACAAATGATAAAAGCGTACTACGCTACAGCACGATTTTCTCAAGAAGAAAAGAAACTTTTTGTTGATATATCTGAAAGAATTAATAAAGACAGATTTATTATGGGGGACTATACATATTATCTTTCAGAACAAAATTCCGGCGACTATGAAGTGCGAAGATTATCTAACACATACAATATGAATGTCATTTTCTCTATTGAACTTATTAAAACTCAGGATGAAAATGATTTAGAAGAATTTGAATCTGACCTTTAAAAACAAGACTCATCACAAAAGCTAATATAGTATTTAATTGCGTGCCTAAAGGTACTCATATGATACTTTCCAAATGGGAATTTAGCATTTGGATATTTTTTCATTTCATCATTTAAACCCATATTTAAAAATAAGGACATTAAATATTCACATCGGTCACTGCGATATTGCTCGTCAATATCGCAGTTTTCTATTTCTTTTTCAACCTTTTTAATTCTGGAAACAATATCACTTTGAACTTTTCGATTTACATTATTTTTTACTAACCAATTTCTAAAATCAACCTCATTCATTTTTTACGCCTCTAATGCCTTTCCCATTTCAATACCAATATATTGAAGAACATCTATAACCACAGAGTTTCCAAACTGTTGATATGCTTGATTTGCTTTTTTGCTTATTTTATAAGAATCCGGATATCCCATTAGTCTAGCACATTCTCTCGGATGTAATCTTCGTGGTTGTCCGTTAACTAAATAACCACCTGTTTTAGCAAAAACACCGCCACCATAAGCAGAAAATGTAATGGCTATCCCTTTTGTACTATAAATTCGTTCTCCCTGACCACCTTTATTAACGATACCTAGACGAATAGATTTATTGCTGTATACATCGTCTTTCGTATCATTATAATAAGTATCCACTCGATTTACATATAAGTGTTCTGTCAATGAAGTATCTTCTAACAAAAAATCTTCTACGTGCTTTGTAAGTTTCATCGCTTTTGGAAATGCAAAATTCTTAGTGATGATATCGTTTCTAAAGCACACCATATAAATTCTTTCCCTTTTCTGTGGTACACCATAATCAACAGAATTGAGCACCCGTTGGTTGAACGTATATCCTAATTCTTCCATAGTTCCTTTTACCACTTCAAGTGTTTTTCCACCATCGTGTGTTGCAAAATTCTTTACATTTTCCATAAAAACAATTTTCGGTTTCTTCTCTTTAACAATACGAGCAACATCAAAAAACAGAGTACCTCTACTATCTTCAAAACCTCTTTGTTTTCCACTGATAGAAAATGCTTGGCAAGGAAAACCTGCACATAATATATCGTGGTCAGGTATTGTTGTCTCATCTACTTTAGTAATATCGCCTTCAGGAACATCACCAAAATTTTCATAATAAACTTCTTGTGCTGGAATATCCCATTCATTTGAATATACACATTCAGCCCCCAAGGATTCAAGTGCAAGTCTAAAACCGCCAAGTCCCGCAAATAAATCGATAAATTTCCAGTTTTTAAAATACAGTTTATCAATAGTTATCATAATAATCCTCCAACTTGTTACTGACAGTAATTATAGCGCAGTGCGCTATAATTGTCAATGGGTTTCATAATTGCATTATCAAAACACAGGTCTTAGGATGTAATCCTAACGAGGTATTTGGTAGTTGTGGCTACCCAAATACACTGCTCGCTAAGACGATACGGATTGCGACAGTTTTACCGTTTGTGGATACAAAGGGTCTGCTCGCTAAGATTAAACAGAGTTTCACATTTACACAAAGACAAAGGCACAACCAACGGATTTTTTATTCCGAAGGCTGTGCCTTTTCTCTCTTGCTTTATGTATAAATCACTTTAACTTTTTTCTGTTTTGACTGCATAATTTTCAGTAAAACATCATCAACGCCATCTGT
>CAJKMA010000002.1 GCA_905200905.1 uncultured Bacillota bacterium | reverse complement strand
AATAAATATTATATACTATCCGAACAAGGTGTTACAAATTTAGTTTACCACTACATACATAAGTGGTTCATCGCCATTGGCACGGCAATCCTCCATGTATTCCGTCCAAAGGAGCTTTTTGCTTACGCCGTTACGGAGCAGCTCCTTACGGATGTAGTCGTAGTCAGGCATACGCTTGTGGGATGTGACTTGTTTTGCAGAAGGGAAGAACTTTTCTGCAAGGACAGCATCGGTGTCGTTTTCCTCAAGCGGCCAGGATATACCTAATTCAGCAGCACGCTTTAACACACGATTGACTGTCTTTTTTGAGACATTGCAACTGTCGGCAATGTTTTGTTGACTGAGATTCAAGCTTTTGAGCCTAAGAATCTCTCGATATTTGGTCATAGTCAAGACCTCCTAGAATATATTTGCACCACGGGGTGCATAGTTACATTCTAAGAATTTATGATAAAGGTTTCCACCACCGGAATGGCGGTTTCCTTAAAAACGGATTTGCGGTTTCTTGAGTCCGGACAGCATGGACACGGAAGCCGGATTATTCAATTACAGAGTTTTGTGAATTTCCCATCTCCGCAAATTTTATGTGCAGCAATTGCCTCTGCAATATACTTTTCCTCTGTCCCGATATGTGGTGGTACATTAAAACTAATCATTTTCTTTCCTCTCCATGTGTGAATGTGCCAAAATAAAACCTTAAGTTTGTATCTTAAGGTTTACGATGTCCAAAATCTCATATACTTTTTACTCTTTGCACAAAAGAGTAACATAATTTCGACAAAAAGTCTACCCCTCAGCTGCTTGATTTTTATATCTTCCCTACCTTTTCTCCTCTTCTTTTCTTATATTTACAAAAAATCCCATCAAAGAATACACACCACTGACACTGCTCGTCAATGGACAATATTCCTTGATGGGTTTCTGTAAATTTTTATTTATTCATCTTCCGTCCGTTCACTGATAATATATCTCGGACGTCCCTTTGTCTCCATATAAATCTTCCCAATATACTCTCCGATTACTCCTAGAGATAGCAGTTGAATTCCTCCCAAAAAACATATAATACAAATCATACTGGCCCATCCGGCTACGGTTTTCCCCATCATCCACATGACAATGGCCCAGATCACTGCCAGAAATCCAAATACAGAGATACAGGCTCCAAGACCTGTAATCAACCGAATGGGCTTTACACTTAGACTGGTGATTCCGTCAAATGCCAATGCCAGCATTTTCTTCAATGGATAATGACTCTCCCCTGCAATTCGCTCATGTCTTTCATAATAAACAGAAGTACTGTTGAATCCGACTAACGGCACCATACCTCTCAGGAAAATATTCACTTCTTTAAAATTTGCAAATTCCTGCAATACCCTGGAAGAGATCAAACGATAATCCGCATGATTAAATACAACCTCTGCTCTCATCCATTTCATGAGATGATAAAAGGCTTCAGCAGTAAATCTTTTAAAGAAGGTATCTGTTTCTCTCTTACTGCGAACACCATACACTACTTCCGCACCGTTTCTGTAGGCCTCTACCATCTCATCCATGGCGTTGATATCATCCTGACCGTCACAGTCTATAGAGATTGTAATATCCGCTTTATCCTTTGCCTCCATAAGGCCGGCTAAAACTGCATTTTGATGACCTCTATTCCGGCTCTGAGAAATCCCTGTAAAATGTCTGTTTTCTTTTGCAAATTTTTTTATCAATTCCCAGGTTTTATCTTTACTGCCATCATTTACAAACAGCACCCTGCTGTCCTGATGAATTTTTTCTTCGTCTGCTAACTGTTCTATTTTATTCAGAAACATAGGAGCAGTAAGTGGAAGAACTTTTTCTTCATTATAACATGGTATCACAATGTAAAGAATGGGTTTATCTATCATCTTTCTGTACCCTCTTCCCCTATTCACTTTCAAATACAAACACAGCTTCTGCACTATTTTGGAATATCTTTCCTTTCATCTGCAGTTCTGGGTTTTCCTGTATTACACTTTGTATGAGTTCCTCGGAATCGTTTCTTGTTTCATTGTAGAGAATCATCTTTTCTTCTTCAATGTTAGAGAGATAGCGTTCCAGGTTCTCTGATCTTACAAATGTATAGGACTTAAATTTTTTCAATTCTACTACATTATCATTTACGGTCCAACTGTTATCATACACATAAACCACCGGATAGTCTACATATTCCGCCAATTTTTCCTGTTTTTCTCCCATAAACTGATACGTATAAGTTGGCATCCATTTCATCTGTACCATATTATGACCAAACACCAGCAGAAATACTCCTGTAAGAAGAATACCTGCATTACGCGTCTGCTTTTTCTGAAACAGATGAACAAAGAACATATAGACAACCCAAATAGCTGTCAGAAGCAAAATCGGCGCTGCGCACATGATGTAGCGATCTTCTCTGTATGGCGCGATCACCGCTACCACACAGCTATAAAGGATAGCTGATGGAAGAAATAGTAACAATACTTTTCCCTGCTCCCATAGTTTCCAGTGTTTCACAATTCCAAGAATCACACACAATACTGTAAGTCCTGCAAAAAGAAAAAATCTAGTTCCAAAGACTTCTCGATTGATAATATTGAAAAAGTCTCTCAGTTTTTCTATAACCCCAGTCAGATTTGAAACATTTTGAAACGCTTCCTGTCCTCTGTCGCTGCCGCCAAAAATTTGCGTTAACATTGCCGGAAATATGGTAATACATGCAACACCTGCTGCCGTTAATGTTCCAATGTATTTTCCTGCATCCTTCCACTCTTTTTTTGCTAACAGCATGATGCCAAAAGTAAGACAAACAAAGAACATATAGATCAGAAAATAATACTGAGTTAGCGCACCGCCTAGTGCAATCCAAAACAATGCTATATAAAATTTCCCATCTCTTTTTTTATCAAAATACGTGATAAACAACAAAAGCAAGGACAATGCAAAGGTAGTCATAAGGGCATACATACGAATGTACAATGCCATATTTAAACTAATAAAGGAAAATCCAAAGACAACCGATGCGATCAGTGCAATCCATTCGCTTTTAACAACTTTCTTCATGATCGCATACACAATCCAGTCCATCACTAACAGCAATAGAAAGTTTACCAGTAACCCTTCCCATTTACTAAATACTCCTGGAAAAAAGGAGCAAACTGTGTGAATCAATACATAATAGAGTGGAGGGTGTACATCCTTTCTTTGATTTTCCCATACTTTTTTGTAATCAAAACACTCTTCTTTACTTGGTGCATGCTCTTGTAAAAAAAAATCATCTCCTACATATTCTTTTTCTTCCTCCCAATGTGGCCACATTGGCATGGTTGCGTCTTCCTTATTTGACAGTGCATAAGTAAAATACTCATCAATATGAAAATTTATTTTCTTAGTTCCAAGAAAGCATAAATATCCCAAATGAACGCAAAGAAACAATAGAAATATTATACGAACCTTTTTCTTCATGCTATTTCTCCTCTATAATCCATTTTTGTTCTTCTGCACCAGTAAATGGCTGAAGGGATATATGCTCACCATTACGAGTCACTGCTAATTGATTCTTTGTTATAAGGAAACAGTAGCCATCTTCTTCTTGAATTTCCCATCTTTGTGCCTCTCCTCCTGTCACTGTCCATAGCTGAAGATTTGTATCTTCTTCAAAGCTCCCATTTGTTACATCTAACGCGCAATTTGCTGCTTCTGAAATCAGAGACTGCCCTTTTTCATCTTCGTAGATGCTCCAGTGATACGTTTCCTCTGAAATCATAACTTTTGCTCCATCTTCTACTCCATTAGCAGATAAATACTTCTGGTCTTCATATGACTTAATAGTATAATAGTCTGGCTCTAGATCATAGACATAAATCGGCAATCCTGTTGGTCCATTCTCCGCAAATATATATTGAAATCCATATAAAATATTGGGTATTTCCCATGGACTTGCTTTATAATCTTCAGAATCAATGGAATAGATCAGTGGGTACTGTTTATCAATTTCTTGATAAACTGCTGCTATTTCCGGATAATGATCTGCTTCGTTTAAGTATCTCTTTTTAAAAGAAGAGCTGATCACAAGGTATTTCTTTGCTGTATATTGTTCTTGTGGTTTTATACCATCTTCCTCCATTTGAAAAGCGATAAACTGTGCCCCAGGACCTGCATCTGGCGCCAATGGCGTATATCCTTCGTAAATACTATTCTCTGCAGTAACACCATTCTCTTCACAATAATCCATGGCAACGATTCTCGTATCTTTTACTGTGCTCCACTTTGTAATCTTAATACCCGTAACGAGATTGTTCGTAATAAGAAGTGCCATAAGAACAGCTGGTATCGTTACTAGATATCTTCCCTTATCTTGTTTCTGTAATAAATCCCAGATCCATACAAGACCGATAGATACTAAAATAATATAAGTAAGGAACATGGGAACTCCCCATCTTACCCAAAATAGTGATAGTACACTTAGACATACCCAGTAGCTTCCACTGATCAATAATGGAAAATGGCTTGCTTTCCTATTTTTTATAAGGAATCCACATCCTGCTAAAAACAGTGGCCCAGAAAGAATTCCCATGCTTTCTAAAATAGTTTTAAAGTAAAAACGCATGTTTCCAAAGAATCCTAAACCATCTTGCCCGATATGATTTGGTCTTGCCTCTGCTATAAATGTAGATACTACGTTTCCAAAGTCTGTGTATAAGTTTGGTGCAATAACAAAGATGGCTGCAAGAATGATTAATATGGAACTCATACCAAGGACAAAGATTTCTTTGAAGCCTTTTTTATCTTTGATGCACTTATAGATTACAATAAATGCAATATAGCTACACACAATAGCCGCTGGATATTTTATAGTGATACAGATTCCAGTAATCAACGCTATAGCATAAATGGTCCATCTTTTTCCAGTTTCCAGATATTCTGCCGAAATATATGCTGTAAGAAGAATAAAAAAAGTTAGTACAATATCTGGAGTTGCATATGCGGAATGCTCTATAAATAATGGAGAAAAAGCAATCATAGCTGCTGCAAATAATTGTACGTTTTGCTTTGATATGCTATCTTTTTTTAATATTTTTCCTACTGTCAGATACATAAGAGGAATCATTGCAGTACCAAACAATGTAGTATACAATCTCGCTATAACATAAAAGATTCCACCGTTTAATTCAAATCCCTCATACGCCGGCACATGATAATGCAGCCATGAAAAAATATGAAATAAAAATGCATTGCATTTGATTTCAAACTGATCTGGGCGATTGTATACATAGGCTTCCCAGGAATGTCTGGACAACATATCTATCGCATTATTGACTATGGTGTGTTCATCCGGATGCAGTTGATACGGATACCCTCGAAAACAATAAATGCATCTTAATATTCCACCTAACACTGTCACGAATATAAGTATCCATAATATTCTTCTGGATTTTGTTTCTTTTTTCATGAACTTCTCCTTCATTTCTAAATAAACTTATATCTTAAATAATCTTTGATCCTCTTATAGCCCTCTCTGATAATGTCTCGATACAAAACAGTAATAAATGCTACAATTCCTGCTGCACAGAGAAAGAATTGCAGATTCGCACTTCCGAAGCTTGCATAAATTGCAAGTCCATAAACAAGAATTGCAGACACAACATATCGTTTCAGCGCATACTTCACAGGAAAGACCTTGTTAGAAAAATAGGTACGCAGTGCAAAAAATACGCTATAGGACAACCCTGTAGAAATTGCTGCCCCAATAGCTCCAAATGCTTTTATCAAAAAATAGTTGCCTATTGCATTTACAACCATACTAATCACGGAAATATATACATGATATCCTGTCTTTTTCTTAAAATTGATTCCCATAACTGTCGTCTCTGAAATAGTAGTCATAACTGGCATAAACGCTAAAAAAGGAAACACATACGTTGCTTCCCGATAATCTGCTCCTAAAAATAAAACTACCAGATCCTTAAAGCAAATGAGACCAATAAGAATCATCAGCATCACATAAGATACTATTTTATTCATAAGTATATAAAATTTTGTATCTTCGTTGTCTTTGCTGTAATGCTCATATACCACAGGTATCCAAAAAGCCACAAAAACGGCCTGTGCCTGAGATAACAGGTTGACAATACTTTGGGCACCAGAATAGATTCCGATGTTGTGATAATCAGACAGTGCTTTTAACATCATTTTATCCGTGGAGTGAAAAATCAGAGTAATGGTGGATGCAAAGGCAAATGGAATTCCATAATGTAACAGTCTTCCATGGCTTGTCTTGATTTTTTTACTCACGCATTTCCAGTTACCAAGTTCAATGATTCTGGCAAAAAGTAAAACAAAAACCTCTGCTAATGTAATAGCCAGCATCAGATCCCAGCTTTCTTCATAAAAGCTCAGTTTGATAAACAAAAGTGCCAGAAGCAAATATGCTATTTTTCGGATAAAATTCAGAACAGAATATGCAATCTCCTTTTGTGCCATCTGAATCTTCAGTGTCCAAAAACGGTCAACCATCAGTCCCAGCATATAAGCATTAAACAATAACACCAGAGAAAAGGATACTTCTCCCGTAATATACACAGAAAAAGGCTTATAAAACAGAAACAGAAAAAGGCCGCAAATCAGAAAAACCCCCATAGGCAGCAACAAACAGATGCGCAATAGGTAATTTCTGCTTTCCGGTTTTTCATCATTATAGAACCGAAGATAAGACTGATCCAGCCCTAAACAAAGAAGTGTTGAGATCAGATTCCCCAATGTCATAAACATGGAATATTTCCCCATATCTTCGGTAGAGATTAATCTTGTCAGGATTGGTGTTGTGAGCAGCCCCACAACCAATACTAGCCCGGTACCGATTGCATATTTTGAAAATGCTCGTAAATATCTCATATTGTGTGCCTTTCGATTTTAATCTTATGATTTCATGTTGCTTATTTTTTTCAGAAGGCTTCCCATACCTTCTGTTTTTAACGTTCGAAAGCCATTGCGAACTCTCCATAGCCATAAATGATTTTCTCTTAACTTTATTTCTTTTAAATAGGCTTCTTCTTCCTCTTCTCCCCACCAGGACGCCGCACAGTGATGAATCGAAAAGGTATGTTCTGTAATATTGCATACTCTGCTGTAATAATCCATAGGACAGAAATAATCTTTTGGAAAGATTTCCAGATTTCCGATAGTTTGTCTAGAACCATCTGCCACAAACCCCTGTGTCACCAGATATTCATTTGTATATCGGGTAATTGGCTTTAAGTTTAATGTCCCGTCTTTTAAAATAAAGGAAAGATGATCATATTGACTCATAAGTTCTTTTAACTCAGGTATTCCTGGTCTGGCACCAAATCCTAATCCTAAATTAATATAATTCCCTTCAAATCCCATAAATGCATTGTACTGTAACAGCTCATCCAGCGGCTGAATCAATTCTACATCAGTATCTAAATAGACACCTCCATATTGGTACATAATATCCATTCTTGCATAATCGGACACAAAACTCCATTTCTTGGATTCATAGGCTTCTCTCATATATTGATTTTTTCTATAATCATAGTTGCTTTCATCCCAACGGATGATCTGATAGTCTGGACAAAATTTTTTCCAGCTCTCCATACATTTTTTCACGTCTTCCGGAAGTGGATTTCCTCCAAACCAGAAATAATGAATGACTTTTGGGATTTTCTGCTCCATCATCATCTCTCCTCTATTTTAAACACGGTCATAAATTCTCTTAATAAAAGCATATATTTTAAATCTAAGCATCCATGAGATCATCTTTTTTCTCTTTGAAATATGGCTACTGTGCATAATTGTTTTATACGAATCATGAAACTCTTTATTTACTGTCCTGAATTCTTCTGTATTTGAAGCATTTGGATCTTCATGAGATTTTTCAGTCATGGCAATCAATGCATTTAAATAGAAAATCTCAGATGCTCCTTTTAATTTTGGATAATGTTCTTTTATATCTTCCATCATTTCTTGGGCAAGGGTAAGGTATAAAAGATTGTTTTTGCCGAATTTTGATCTTGTGATAGAACCAGGCCTTTTTTCAATATAATAGCCACATTCTTTGATATTCACTACTTTTTTTGTGCGAAGATAAACCTTATAGGTTACAGGAACAACTTCATAAGCACATGCAGGATAATAGATTCCCTGAAACAATTCTCTGCGATACAATTTACAGACAGCATTTGCATCCATATCTTCACACATCAACATTTTCTGTGTTGCTAAAGTTGGGTCTAAAACTTCTCTTTCCCCCTGGCAGTAATATATCTTACTTCCCGTCTGATAACCACAGCATGCAATGTCTGCGTCTTCCTCCACACAGGCTCTGCATAATTTTCCCAGGATTCCTTCCAAAATATAATCATCACTGTCCACGAAAAACAAAAATTCTCCCGTGGCAAGATCCATCGCTGTATTTCTGGCAGGACCAAGACCCTGGTTCTCCTTGTGGATCACTCGAATTCTGGAATCTTCTTTTGCATACTGATTGCATATTTTTCCAGAAGAATCTTTGCTTCCGTCATCCACTAAAATAATTTCCAGGTTTTTGTAATCCTGATTGATAATAGACTTGATACAACGTTCTAAATAAGCTTCTACATTATACACCGGTACTATTACTGTCACTAGATGTTCCATTCTTATTTTTCCTCTGTAATCATTTCATATATTTTTTCATTTGATGTATATATATATTCATGTTCATCTAAAACAACACGATATTTGGGTCTGTTTTTGACAGTCCTGCCTTCTTTTAATGCATGATTGTCTGAGAGTAAAATGCTGTTTTCATAATCAATCTCTTCCAATTCTTCTTCTGAAAGAAGATACTGCATCTGTATATCATATAAACCAAAACGCAATCTTCCTGCATTGGTTCCCTGTAAGAAATAAACAGGCACATGAATCTTTTCTTCATATTTTTCCATAAAGTCGATAGTTGCGTCTACCATTTCATAGTTGTTGTCTCCGATTTTTTTATTGAAAGTATTTTCGGAAATCGTAAGTGCAATGGAAAACACTACAAAAAGCATCATTGCAAGAAACCATTTCTTAAAAAAGAGGAACAACATAAGTAAGGTTCCGATAATAAAGACGGCAATCACAGCCTTTTGGAAATACTCTCTCGGTGTTTCTCCTTCCCAATAAAAATAGTAATGCATCCAACCAACCGGACTCACATCATCAATAGGTGCATTCTCCAACATTCTCATGGTAAAACGCAACACAATATAAAGAGAAAATAGGATACCACCGTAGGCAACTCCTATCTGCACTTTGGAAAGTTGATTTTTAAACAACCAGGTCAGTGCAATGATAAATAAGACTCCCACAAAAGGTCGTCCATATCGAAAATAGGTAAGCCATTTATATTCTTCCACATTCACCGTGCCGTTTAATGCCGTCAGGAAATTCATTCCGCAAAAACTGATAATACCACTAACTGCCAGCACAAAAAAGGCTTTTCCATAGGATGTTTTGTCCTTTTCTCTCCACATCTTGAACAATTTCCAGATAATAACAACTGCTGCCACCCAGATAAGACCACCTGTGATCAGCGTATATACACCCACAAGAGAAAGAAGATATCTGACAAACTCTACGGTTCTGTCAAAATCAGTAAACACATTTAAAAAAGTTCCCACGTATCCTAAACGTGCCAGAGCATCATTTCCATCAATGATTCTGCCTTCCACTGTTGTCTTATATAACGTATCCTGCACATACTGCACCCACTTTGAACAAAAGGTAAATGAAATTCCAAAGGCTGTCAGAAATCCTATATAGTGTACAAGCTTCTTTCTGTAAACAAGATGATAAAGAAGGATACATATAAATACCGTTCCTGCCAGAACTAAAAATCTGGTATGAACAGTATAACTGTAAGCAACTGCCATTCCACAGAGAACCGAATACAGAATTTTCTTTTTTCCTTCTGCACAGCCTGCCCTCAAGAGAAGATATAAGGAAAGCAGAAAAAACAAAGTAAATGGGATTTCTGCCATATAATACAGACCATTTTGAGGCCCCATAGTACCAATGCTAAAGAGAAACGTAATGACTCCTGCCTGATTTTTTGTCATTTCAAAAAACTCATAGGACAGTCTGTATATAAGATACATAAGTGCACACTGCCAGATAATGATTACAACTAACAAACATCTGTAAATCCATGTTACATCATCAAACAGATGAAAAGCAAATGCTCCGGTAATAGGAAATCCTATGTTAAAATACTGAGTCATATTACCTGTATATGGATTCCAATTATAGCCTGCAAAAAATGCTGTGTTTGCTATATATCCAAAATCATCTGACTGTACAAAAAAGTCGAATTGAAATATTTGAACAAACTGAAAAACAAAAAATGTTACAAACAAGACTTTGACAAAGCCATTTTTCTTTAATCTCTCGTATATTTTCATTAAATTCCCCTTACTGCAAATTCCATTCTTTCTTACAATATTCCACCTGTTTTTCAAAAGAATATTCTCTTATAAACAACGCTCTCACTTCCTGTGAAAAGCAGACATCCTTCTTGTTTTTAAAGTAATTTCGAATATTTTCTATAAATTCTTCCTTTGTATTGCAGCGGTAGATTCCATCTACTCCATCTGCTTCGTATCCTTCTAATGCCTCATCTGCTGCAAAGATAATTCTTCCATACATCATACTTTCCGCAGTTTTGATTTTCATACCATCTCCGTAAAAAATTGGCATGATCATCGCTGAATCAGAGTAATAATATTCTGATAAATCGTCGACGGTTCCGATCACCTGCACATTATCATGCTCTAATTCTTTTCTTTTTTGCTCAAAATTTTTTCCTACAATCTGAAGATCGTATTCTTTTAATTCTGTCATTACATGTTCAACGAACCACTTTACTCCATCGTAATTAGGAGGAAACATGGTACCGATAAATAACAGATTTTTTCCATCTTTTTTCTGGATACTTCTGGTATCATCATAGCGATCCTGAAAACTCATAGGCAACACAATATCACCAGATACACCATACTCTTCCCTAAGCAGTCTGGAGTCACGTTCTGTCAGGGTCATGATGTAATCTGTCTTTTTTAACATAGTGCTTTCACTGTGCTTTACGCACAGGTAGGGAAGCAGGTATACCGGCCCCCTATGAAGCAGTTTGTTTTTAAAATATTGTTTTTCGATATTGTGGATGAATACTCCAACTTTGCAGTTTGATTTCTTCTTTAACTTAGAAACTAGAGAACCAAACATAGAACGTTCAAAAACAACAAAGTCAATACCCTGTTTTTCCACAAAGTCCAGTACTTTATTTTCTACAGAAGCAGATGTAAACATATGCCCCTGAATAATGTTCAGTGCCTTGTTTATGCTGTTTTTATGATAAGGAAGTCTGATAATATTAGGATTTTCGTCTATGTCTCTGTATTTAGAAAACATGATCAGGTATACATTTTCTTTTCCAAAAGTATGCTGGAAGAGCTGAAAATTGCGATAACTGCACAGCTTTCCCCCGTCATTACGTTCCTTAACAATCTCCTGTCCGCATACAATCAGAACTTTCTTTCCCACTTTTTTCTCCTCATCTTTCAAATAATTTCTCAATACTTCTAACGATTTCTTCATCCACCTGCTTCACTGACTCTTGATCCGAACCGAGAATGGAGGTGTAAATCTTAAGTTTTGGTTCTGTTCCAGAAGGACGTACTACCAGCGTACTGCCGTTCTCCAGCACCATTTTAATCACATTGGATTTTGGAAGGTTTCCGATTCCTGTCTTATAATCTAAAACTTCTTTTATCGTCCCTGTTTTCAGAGAAAACGCTCCGTTTCGTAACTGTTCCATAATATTTTCCATACGGTGCATCCCTTCTTCTCCCTGAAATTTATATGTATGAAGCTGGTTCATACAGTACCCATGCTCTGCATATAATTCCTTCAATTTATCTAGGAGATTCACACCTTTTGTTTTATAAAACGCAAACATTTCGCAAATTAAAACAGACGCGTTTACTCCATCCTTATCCCTTACATAAGTACCTGATAAATATCCGTAGCTTTCCTCAAAGCCAAAGATATAATCTGATTTTCTTCCTTCTTTTTCTAAAAGTCCTATCTGTTCTCCAATAAATTTGAATCCGGTCAATACATTCACAGTCTGAACCCCGTATTTATCGGCAATCTTTTCTGCCAAATCTGTTGTCACAATGGTTTTCACCAATACAGGATGCTCTGGCATTGCTGCATGTATCATTTTTTGAGAACAAATATAGTCTAACAACAAAAGCCCTGTTTCGTTTCCTGAAAGAAGCTGGTATTCTCCCTTAGGATTCACAACTGCAATTCCAACTCTGTCGCAATCCGGATCCGTGGCTAATAATAAATCAGCATGAACTTTTTTTGCATATCCCATTCCAAGAGACATTGCTTCTCTGATTTCCGGATTCGGATAAGGACAGGTTGGAAATCTTCCATCGGGTTTTTCCTGTTCTTTTACAACTGTAATCTGTCCGTACCCGGCTCTTTTCAAAGAATCAAGAACCGGCTTTAATCCAGTTCCGTTTAGCGGAGAATATACAATAGATACGTTTTTATCGATTTCTTCCTTCTCCCCTAATACAGACTGTTCTTGTACACATTGTAAAAATTTTTCATAGACCGCCGCCGGAATATAGTTGACCTTATGATTGTCTTTTGCTTCTTCCAGAGAAATCTGAGATACCTGTGTAAAGATATCATTCCTTTCTATCTTTTCATAAATCTCCTTAGCTGCTTCTGTTGTAATCTGACATCCATCTGCACCATATACTTTGTACCCATTGTATTCACCCGGATTATGAGATGCTGTTACCATAACTCCTGCCGCACATCCTAATTCCCTCACTGCAAATGACAAACAGGGAGTTGGCATGAGTTCATCATATATATACACCTGAATTCCATTCGCTGCAAATACCTGTGCTGCTGTTTCAGCAAAATCCTTTGAATGAATACGTGAATCATAGCTTACTGCTATACTTCTTTGTTCTTCTGAAAACTTCTCATTCACATAATCCGCCAGCCCCTGAGAAGCTTTTGCTACGGTATATACATTCATGCGGTTGGTTCCTGCTCCCAAAATACCTCTTAGTCCGCCTGTTCCAAACTCCAAGTTTTTATAGAAAGCATCTTGGATTTTCTCCTCCTGTGCTTTCATTTCCAAAAGTTCCTCTATTAATTCCTGGTTTTCTCTTCCATATTTTAACCACCTGTCATATTCTGCAGTTATCCACTCTCTCATTTTATCTGAAATCTCCTGTACTTATAAAGATTCTTTAGCATCTCACTTTTAATAATTCTGCCTCTCCTTGCAGCTCACATCTGCCTATTCCTGCAGGCAAAA
The DNA here is from genome assembly GCA_905200905.1 of uncultured Bacillota bacterium. Lineage (GTDB taxonomy): Bacteria > Bacillota > Clostridia > Lachnospirales > Lachnospiraceae > Blautia. The sequence goes on along the minus strand of CAJKMA010000002.1, from coordinate 71,708 downwards.
ATAGACAGTCTCCTTTTTGAAACGTAAGGAAGGATTCCCTCTCATCTGAAATCCGTCCCTTTCCATCAAGACAAAGCAATACCTGGAAGGATGCATCCATCACAGTAAATGAATTTTCTGTTCGCATTCGAATGCGCTCGGTTTCAAAATATTGACATCGACACAATATTTCTCTGGAACATCCCGGATAATAATGTACCAACCTTGGTTTTTGGTGTACATCCTCAGCAACATGCATGTCCATGACCTCTACAGCCTTATCAAAATGAAGTTCTCTTTTCTTTCCGTTTTTGTCTTTTCTGTCATAATCATATACACGATATGTTACATTGGAGCTCTCTTGAATCTCTGCCACTAGGGTTCCTTTTCCGATTCCATGAACAGTTCCAGCGGGGACATAATAAACATCACCCTTTTTAACATTTACTTTTTGTAAATGTTTTCCAAGTGTCTCTGTTTCTATGGCACGATTTAAGATTTCTTTTGTCACAGGATGTGCAAAACCATAAATCAGGCTGGCATCATCTTCTGCATCCACAATGTACCACATTTCTGTCTTTCCATTTTGATATTCGTGTTTTCTTGCATAGTCATCGTCAGGATGCACCTGCACTGACAAATCCTGTTTCGCATCAATAAATTTTACCAAAATTGGTAATTCACTTTCTGCTTCCATTTTACTTCCCATATACTCAGGATGCTCTTTTAAAACATCTGCTAATGTTTTCCCTTGAAACTTCCCGTTTCCAATCCTGCTTAATCCATCCGGATGCACAGAACATTCCCAGGTTTCTGCCAAAGGTGTCAGAGGCAATGTTTTTCCGAATTCTTTTTTTAATCGCTCTCCTCCCCAGAGATAATCTTGCCCTGCGGGCAGAAGCTTCATGATTTCCATTTTTTTCTCCTGAATCTGTTTTATTCAAATGGGTGTTTATACTTATCCTCCGCACTGATGCTTTCACCTAACTGGACTTCTATAATATCTAAATTCGTAGTTGCCTTCACAGTATGTTTACATCCAGCTGCAATCGTAAGCACATCACCCGTGCGAAGCATCTGCTCCATCCCATCTACTACCGCAATTCCGCTTCCTCCAATAACCGTCCACACTTCTTCTCGATAATGATGGCTGTGATAACTCATCTGGTTTCCCGCATTCATAGAAACTTTTACAGTCATAGAGCCTGGCTGTGCATCCATAACCGTGTAAGTTCCCCATGATTTTTCAGCAAACATAGCCTCACTACCTATTTTTTCTACATATGGCTTCATATAACCACTGCGCTCTTTATCAGACACCAGAATACCGTCTCCGCTTGCAGCAATCACCATATCCTTACATCCCATACACAAGATTGGAATATTTAATTCATTGATAATCTGAGTATTATGACAAGTTTCATCCATAATCGCTTTTCCTTTGATGTCATCTGCCATAACTTCTGCCATCATATTCCATGTACCCACATCTTTCCAATCTCCATGATATCTCATAACCTGAATACTGGACTCTTTTTCCACAACTGCATAATCAAAACTAATCTTTGTAAGGGTTTCATATTTTTCATATAATTCACGATAATCCGTAAAATCAACAAAACTATGAGCCTTCTCCAAAAGATATCCCAGACGGAATGCAAATACACCTGCGTTCCAAAGTGCTCTCATACCCAAATATTTCTTTGCTGTTTCTGTATCTGGCTTTTCTTTAAATTCTTTTACTACGCTGACTTTCTCAGAGGATTCAGGAATAATATATCCGTATTTTTCACTTGGATACGTAGGCTCGATTCCCATAAGTGTCAGATTTGCTGTATTCTTACTTACTAGTTCTTCTAATTGTTTCACTGCTTCATAATAGGTATTGTCTACATATGGGTCAACAGGACACACAACTACACACTCATTTTCTGATACCCCAAGTTCATCGTGAAGATAGGCAGATGCAAGCAAAATTGCCGGGAATGTATCTCTTCTGCAGGGTTCTACACAGATTTCCACCTTTTCCCCTAACTGATTTTTAATTGCACTTGCCTGTGACTTACTGGTGGCAATTGTTATATTTGCATGCTCATCTACAGACTGTATCTGTCGATATACACGCTGTACCATGGACTCATAGTTTCCTTCTTCGTCTTTAAACAGTTTGATGAACTGTTTGCTCCGAACATCATTTGACAATGGCCATAATCGTTTTCCACTTCCACCTGAGAGTAATATAATATTCATTTTATTCCTCGTTTCTACTATCTGTTTGCTTTTTCATATAATGTTTCCACATGTTCCCGCATTCTGTCCCATGAAAATTTGTATTCTTCTGCTTTGATATGCTCTGAAAATTCTTCTGCTCTATGCTTCGCAAAAAATTCCTGTACTTTTTCAGCAATTTCTCCCGGACATTTCGGTGTCACTACATAGCCGGTCTTTTGATCTGTCACTACATCCGGTAATCCTCCTACTTCTGTTACTAATACAGGTTTCCCAAATCCGTACGCCATCTGCACTACACCGCTTTGTGTCGCTGACTCGTACGGCAGCACTACCAAATCACTTGCAGCAAAATATTGCTCCACTTCTTTATCCGGAATATACCCTTTGTAAATTGCCAAAACATCCTTGATGTCAAGCTTGGAAATCAAGTCCATATATTCCGGTTCATCTTCTCCAAAATCGCCAACTACCAGCAACTTAATCTTTGGATCTGTTTTCTTCAATTCCGGCATTGCTCTTAATAAATGCTTCAATCCTTTATATTCCCTTACAAATCCAAAGAACAAAAGTACATGTTCCTCTTCCTTGATATTTAGACGTTTCCTTGCTTCTTCTGCTGTTAAATTTTCAAATTTGAAGGCATTATAGGTAGGATGTACCGCCTGTACCACATTTTCTGTCTTCTTAATGGTTAATAAGTCCTTTGCATCTTTGGCTGAATGGGTAATAAAACAATCCCCTGATTTCAGCACCATTTTCGTCAAAAATTTATCCATAGGAAATCTTTCATGGGGAAATACATTATGACATACAAACATTTTCTTGATTCCATGAAGACATTTTTCCATAATCCAATAGCATGGTGAAAAATACGGATGCCACCACTGAAAAATCACCACATCCGGTTTCATCTTTCGAATTTTCCTAGATGTGCTAATTAGATTAAATGGATTTGCTGTATTGATTAAATACTGTGTATTTTCGATTTTAAAGCTGTCATTTTCATAATCTCTCTGCTCTTTTTTGAACAGAAACTTTGGATATTGCATCTTGTAGGAAATCATGACAGTCTCATATTTTTCGGACAGACTTCTGTTCATAAGGCCGGTGTAATGAGAAATTCCTCCCTTATACGGATACACAGGCCCAATCATAATGATTTTTTTCAAAGGACTACTCAACTTCTGTTTCATTTGTCTGCTCCTTCTTCCGATTTTCATGCCCCGGACCATAATCCATACGCCGCAATTCAAATTGAATCTCCTGTAGGAGTTTCCTGTTCGCTGCTACAACATCTGCCAACAGGCCAATTACTCCGGCAAGTACACCGATAATAATCAACATACTAGCCAAAATCAGGGACTGCGTGTGACCGCCCCCATCTCCATTTGCAAAAAACCAGAGATATCTTGCTCCTATTCCCACTCCAGTGATACAAAAAATTGCTGCAATACCGGAAAAGACGGCCAATGGTTTATACATCATATAAGCACGGATGATGGTGAGCATTGATTTTTTCACATAACCAAACATGCTGTGAAACAGTCTCGATTTACGCAACTCCGGATTGGTACGAATTGGCACAGATGTAACTGCCATCTTATTTCTTCCGGCCTGTACAATTGTTTCCAGCGTATACGTATATTCATTGATAACATTCATTCTCATGGCTGTACTTCTGCTGTATGCACGGAACCCACTTGGTGCATCTGGAATATTCGTTTTGGATGCTTTTCTTACCACCCAACTTCCCAAGTGCTGCAGTTTTTTCTTCAGTGGAGAAAAATGTTCTGTCTGGTCAATTGGTCTTTCTCCCACTACCATACCTGCTTCCCCTCTTAAGATTGGCTGCACCAGCTTTTCTATATCATCGCCGCAATACTGATTATCTGCATCTGTGTTGACAATAATATCCGCTCCATTTCTAAGGCAGGCATCAAGACCGGCCATAAATCCACGGGCAAGCCCTTTGTTGTTACGAAAATTCACAACATAGTTAACACCCCATTTTTTTGCAACTTCAACCGTGTCATCCTTACTTCCGTCATTTATAATCAGATACTCGATCACATCAATACCGTCAATATGTTTCGGCAGAGCATTTAAAGCAATCTCCAATGTCTCAGCCTCGTTATAACATGGAATCTGAATAATCAGTTTCATTTCTTTTTCCTCTCTCGCTTCTTTTTTATTTTTCTGTATAAAGATCAGCATTCACTGTTTTACGTCCAATAGAATCATATGTGATTCTGGTATTTTCAAATTGTTCCAGGCGATAACAATTTCTTCCATCCAAAATAATCGGACATTTCATTAGTTTTTCAAACTTCTTTACTTCGAAGTTTTTCACCTCATCCCATTCTGTGAGAATCAGGCACAGGTCTGCACCGGCAATCGCTTCTTCAATACTGCCACAGTATTCTATTTTTTCAGGGATTCTTTTCTTGAAATTTTCTACTCCTACCGGATCCCATACACGTACTTTTGCTCCGTCTTCGATAAAAAGAGGAACGTTTACCAAAGAAGGTGCCTCTCGCAAATCATCCGTTCCAGGCTTAAATGTACAGCCTAACACTGCAATATTTAAAAAAAGAAAATCGTTATAGTATTTCTTTGCCTTTTTTACCAGCTTAAATTTCTGATTCTCATTGACCTCAATCGCTGCTTTTATAGTACGGATTTCATTGTCATTAAAATTTGCCAGCCAATTCAGGGCTTTCGTATCTTTCGGAAAGCAGGAACCTCCGTAACCTATACCCGCTTTTAAGAATTGATTTCCGATACGCTGATCAAACCCCATTCCTTCTGTGACCTCTTCAATATCTGTACCTACTATCTCGCAAAGGTTTGCAATCTCATTCACATAGGAAATTTTAAGAGCCAGAAAATCATTCGATGCGTATTTAATCATCTCTGCACTTCTGCGCTCTACCACCAGTTTGGGTGCTTCAAATTTTTCATATACTTTCTGTAAAACTTCAGCAGGATACGAATCTGTAACTCCAATCACAATTCTGGAAGCATGAAGTGTATCCCTAACAGCAGTTCCCTGTGACAAAAATTCCGGATTTGATGCAATATATATCTTTACATTATGTGCCTGTTTATCGTGAATATAGGACTCAATCTTGTCGTTTGTTCCAATAGGCACGGTTGACTTCACAACTACAACGCAATCTCTTTCTGCTGTCTGTGCTATCTGCTTTGCAACACCATATACATAGGAAAGGTTTGCTGAACCATCATATTTTTCCGGTGTTCCTACACCGATAAAGATCACCTCAGCATCTCTATATGCAGAGACATAATCCGTAGTAAAACACAAATTATGTCTGTTCTGTTCCATAAGTTCAGAAAGCTCTGGCTCATAAATAGGGGATTTCCCTTGGTTTAAAAGTTTTATTTTCTCCTCGTCTACATCAACGCAAGTCACCTGATGTCCTTTACTTGCCAGACATACGCCTGTTACCAGACCTACATATCCGGTTCCTGCAACTGTAATCTTCATAATTTTCATTTCCTTTATCTTTATTAATTCTTTTATTTTAGCACATATTATATCAAAAATCTACAAAACACGTTCTTTTTTTCACAACACCTAAAATGGAATTTTTGACAGCTGATGGTGCTAAAACATATATATCCTATTGGGAGAGCTTTTTATGAATTTGTTATAGCTTTTAAAAATGGTTTCACTAAATCCTTCCCAAGAGTATATTAATTAGTTTTTCTCTCAAAAGCGATTTCGTACAATCTAACATTACTGCCGTAATTTAGATAAATTCTTGGTTCTATGCTTTCTGCTTCACATGTTTCAATCTCCATCTGAATTTTAAGACAGCCGTTTTCGTCTATCTCATCTGCACGAATCATTTCTTCTTGAAACAAAGAATCATTTCTCCATATCTGAAGGCTTCCAAGAACCTCATTTTCCCAGGAAAAAGCTTCCATATCTATTTCAACCTCTAATACTCCTCCTGAAAACGGCATGGAATATCCATATACAAAGTTTCCTTCTTCGCCATTAGAATCCATATAAGCAAATCCGTTCCCTCTAACTTTTACATCACTTGCCACCCTGGTAAGTGGAATTTCTGACTTATTTTTTAAGTATGTAGTTAATTCAATCCCCATACTTTTCAGAGCATCCTGAACTTTTTCTCCTTTTACATACCAATACTCATTTTTGTCCAACCGAGCACATAAAAAGCCATTTTTTAGCAAATGCGTATTCTCTCTTGGATCGCATGTTATAAAAATAGTTGTTTTTTCTGCGTTCCATGGGATTCCTGCTATAATCTTCTCGTCTTTTAGCATAAACTGGCACTGACTTACCAAAGACTGTCCGGTCTCAGGAAAAGATGTGTTATCCACATACAATTCTTCTGGAACAACTTGCTCTTTTAATTTTTGAAAAATTTCATATGACTTATCTACATAAGAATAATTAATCTGACCTCTTTCTCCTTCGTGATAAATACAATTGAAACCATATGAATATACCAGCAAAACACATAACAACACTATGCTCAACGTATATTTCCTTTTCAAAATCAGCACACAAAACACTGCTAAAAAAATCACAGTAATTGCAATTGCCGGAAGATAACTGCGAATGCGTATGGTATCTTCCCATCCTTTCGTAAGAGAAAATACATTTGAATCCCAGCTGGTTCCATTAAAATCTGAAATGTACGGAACGATAAAAACAGTCCAAAACCCTTCTAAAACCAATGTAATTAGTCCTATCGGTATCAGATATGCCCTTAGTTTGTTTTTATTCTGCACGCACCAAACGATTCCCAGCATAAAAACAGGCACAAAATAGATACCATAATATCTCAAATAAGTGACCGCACGCATACCATCTGTTGCCTGACCACTTTCTATCGTCTGAATAACACCCGGCAGCCAGGAAAACGCCTGTCCCAAAATCGTAATTGCTGACGCAGCTAGTCCAAAGGTAAACACCAGAAAATAGTTTCTTGTCAGGTAAGCGCCCTCTACTATTTCTTTTTTTCTAAACAGGCTTTTCCATAACATATGACAGCCAAGCGTAGCACCTATGATAGCTACCCCACCGGTCACTAAAAGCATCGAATTTATCTGTCCCAAAACAATATAAATCCATCCAATCCCCGCTTTTGCAGAAGTAAAGATAGATGAAATTGAAAAAGAAACACTGGTGTTTCCTATTTCACTACTAGAAACAGCATTAGTAAACATATTAACAATATAGTCAATACCTTTTTGACTAAAAAAGTATCCAATGCCTCCCAAAAGAAATGTTACCGGAATAGAAAGAATGCATCTTCTGTAAACCCATAAGTAAAAAAGAACCGTTACAGCCAATGCAATCCACAAAGCAACTGCTCTGGAGTGAATAGTCATTTCATAAACTAAAAGCACCATCAGGACACCAGTTAATACTGCTTTTTTTACTTTGCTTTTTTGATTTTGTAATAATTCTAACAAACACCAAAAAATCAGCCATACAAATAAATCATAAATAAATTCGTTATAAGCATAAACGGCTCTCAAAAAGACAAGATACGAACATGCTACTGAAACAGCAACGGTAAGCAGATTATTTTTCATAGAAAAATATTTTTTCATAATATGATAGCTGATTGGTCCTACCAAAGCCTGAAACAAGATCATGAAGCCCACAATGATTCTATATAAAACAACCGGACTTTCTATGTATTTAAAAAGAGGTGTCAGTAAAGCCACGAAACCATAGCCATAATAGCGATAGTCTCTGACATTTCCTGACCAATCTAATCCTGCCCATGTAGCTGCAGGCATAAACATAAATGTTTCATCCCCAGTAACACTTAATGGATATACATCTTTTAAGAAAAGAATTCTTGGGACAAAACAAATAAAAAAAGATAATATCAAATATCCTGCCGTCTGCATTTTTCTATCATTATTATTGTTCTGATTTAACACAGCTCTTATCTCCTTACTTTTTTCTTCGTAAAATTCCAATCCCCATCTCCATCATTTCCACTGCAAACTTTTCTTTCTGCACTAGCAGCACCACTCCATACACTCCGAAAAACACCACTGCTGTAATCACCAGATTCACAAATACCTGCATTACAGATGTTCCATGTGTTAATATCTGTTTCGTCAGAAAAAGAACTGCACTTGAAACGATAGCTGCAAGAACGTTTTCCCTGATACTGATTTTCTTCACCAGTTTTCCAAGCATTTCCCGCAGACACACACACTGTACTACAAATACAACCAGCTCTGCCATCAGTGTTGCAAAAGCAGCACCTGCTGCCCCATACTTTCCAATCAGCACAAGATTTAGTACAAAATCTAAAGCAGCTCCATAAACAATAGAATATACCACTTTGCTTTCATATCCAAGGGGTGTCAATATCTGGATTCCTGTAATATTAGACAGGCCAATCAGCCATACAGCAGGCATCAGAATCTGCATGGGCAGTATAGATGCTGCAAACTGGTCTCCTGCAAGAAGAAGAATGGATTCTCTTGCCATAAAAATAAAATACATGGTAACGGAAAGACCCACCAGCATAACAAAATTAAATGCTTTTACTACCATTCTGTGAAACTCTTCTTTTTCCCCTTTCTCTATATAATAAGAAAGTCTCGGAAGAAGAACCGTTCCCAGGGAGGTAATCAGGCTGACCAGCAAGGTTTTTACTTTAATAGCTGCTGTATAATAACCAACTTCAGCATTTCCTTTCATGAACCGTATCATGACAATGTCCAGGTTTGTGTACACACTGATTGCTGCTGTGGTAGCAAAAAAAATCATGATTGGCTTCATATGCTGCATGAAATCATAAGGTTCTGTTTTTTTGAAACTGATATACTTCCTCAGATTCCAAAAATTCAAAAGATAGGAAGCACTCCCTGCGAACACGGTGATTGCCCCATATTTGATGTAGTCCTCAGGATTTTTTACCCACAGAAACATCATAAGAATGGATATGATTTTAAATACAATGGAACATGTTGTAATGTATGCATACTGCTCTATGGCATTATAAAACCAGGTAACACCTATGACATTCAGTACCATACTGATACTGTTAATCAGCAAAAGAGTACGCTCCTGAGAAAATTCCGGAACAACAGCCAGCATAATCAGAAATACTGTAAAAGACAGAAGCATGCTCACTCCATTGATAATCATCAACTCCTGTACGGTCTTTGATAATTTTTCTTTGTTATCCCGAACCTTGGCACAGGTACGGATACCATAGGTAGGAATACCAAGAGAAGCAAACATCATGAAATAAGTAATAATGGCCGCCGCAGAGTCTACTCTTCCACTTCCCACCGGCCCCAAAGTCCGGAAAATATAAGGGGCTGTAATCAATGGGAAGATAATGGAAGATGCAGTCAATATAAAATTCATTATAAAGTTAAATTTTATAGAACGAATTCTCATTTCTGACACCTCATTTATTCTTCTGATGTCTGGTTTCTTTTTTTACTAATAGACATGACGAACCGGTAAGCTTTAAAATTTAATTTTCTTAGCATTCTCAGCATTCCGCTGTAAGAGCCGGTTTCCTCATATACACTGGGATTTATTTTCTTTAATTCCCTGTCAAATTCTATAAATTTCTCTTTGATTCCTTTTTCGTCCACTGGAAAACTCATAAAAATATTCACCTGATCTCTGGCCATCTGGGCGATTCTGGTACGCATATATGCAATACGTTCTGCATTTTCCGTCTGGTTTTCTTGTTTTTTCATATATAAGGACAGATATTTTGCCAGGTGCAGTACCACATCAATATGATTCTGCATATGTTTCTGATATCCAGCCATGCTTACACTTTGTGTTGCTACTGCAAGGCGGTACATATATACAAACTCATTTATATAGGTTACATCTTTTACATACGGAATAGGATATAACACATACTCCACATCAACATAAAAGCAATGCTCATCTAACTTTATTTTATTTGTTTTTAAAATATCTGTTTTAATTGTCAGGGCGTGCATCGGAATTTGGATTTTTGTAATAACCTCTTTCAAATTCATTTTTTTGTCTTCTTCAAGCTGTGGAAATGTTTTTTCTGTTTTTTCTTTTGACTGGTCATTGACTTCATAATAATTTGCAATAACAAAATCTGTATCACACCTTTCCAGCATCTTGATAAAATTCTGGAATCCACTGCTGTCCACCCAGTCATCACCGTCTACAACTTTGAAATATTTTCCTTTTGCTTCTTGAATTCCTCTATTAATCGTAGAGCCGTGACCGCCATTTTCTTTTGAAATCACATGGAAAATTCCTGGATATCTATGTTCGTATTCTTTTCCGATATCCGCTGTATGATCTTTTGAGCCATCATCCACGATTAAAATTTCTAATTTTTCAAGCCACTGGCTATCTATAACAAAAGATTCCAATGTCTGATTTAAATATTGCTCTACATTATAAGAAGGAATTACAACCGTCAATAATTTTTCCATTTTTAATTTCCTTTCTTTCTGTGCAGGATATTACTCACTGTACTTCTTGCCCTTGATAAACATACCATAAACCAATATTGCTCGGATTCTATTGTTTTTAGATGCAATTTATCTTTCTTTGACAGATATTGATTCAAATATGCATTCTCTATAAACTTAGGAAACATAGAATATATATAAGTTTTAAATCGTTTAATCACAGGGCTCTTCCTGTCCTGCAGAATAATTTCTCTGGAAGGAAGAAAATACCCATTCATTACAGTCAAATATTCTAATTCACTATAAAACTCTTCATATGCATTATTTTCTTTATAAAATTCCAATATTCCATTGATCATTTCTGTCCTGTCAGCATAATTCTTCTCAAACTTTGCTGCTGTCATAATAGAACCGGAACGAATCATATAGTCGTAATAGGATTCCTTAATATAGTCTATTTTATCTGCTAAGAGCAATAATTTCGGTATTGTTCCCAAATCCTCATAATATTTGCCTACAGGAAAACGGATTCCCGTCTTTAGGAATAAATCTCTCCGAAACAGCTTATTCACAGCTGATGGTGAACCGAACAGCATTCTTGGTTCATCCTTCAAAGTATAGGTGCCACTGTTTTCGATTTCCATGGTACAGATTTCTTCCATGGTGTCTTCTACTCTGGTAAAGTCAAAGATGACCATATCGCTTTCGTGTTCTTCCGCTGCCTCTACACATTTTTCTATTAATTTTGATTTTATTGCATCGTCACTATCTACAAATAAAACATATTTTCCTTTTGCAAGTTCCAGCCCTGCATTTCTGGCATCACTGAGCCCTCCATTTTTCTTATGCAGGACTTTGATCCGGTTATCTTTTTTGGCATATTCCTCACACATACTGCCACAACGGTCTGGAGAACCATCATCCACCAATATGATTTCTATATGTTCATAAGTTTGCTGCAGAATACTCTCAACACAACGGTCTAAATATGCTTCTACATTATAAATTGGTACAATTACACTTACTAACTCCATGGGAAATCCCTTTCTTTTTCTTTCGCATTGCTCGTTATAAAAGCAATTCTCTCTGCTGCTGTTTCAAATGCTCCAGGCTATAATTTTTAGGATTTCCAACCCACTGAGCATCTGTTCTTTTTTCATTTCGATGCGCCAAAATAAATTCCGCCCATTTTTCTGGTTTTTCTTTCAGGGACAGAAACCAGCAATTAGAAGTAATTTTTGCTTCTCTGGTAATCACATCGCTCATCACACAAGGAAGGCCACTGCATTGTGCTTCTACTCCTACTGTTGGCAGCCCCTCAAAATTCGATGGAAGAAGGAAAAAATCCATTCCCTGGAACAATCTGTAGGCATCATTCCTAAATCCTGTGAAAATCACTGCATCTTCCAGATTCTTCTCTCTGACTTTTTGCTGCACCTGTTCAAATCTTACTCCCTGTCCCGCAAGCATTAAAACCGCCTCTGGACACCGCTTATGTAATTCTTCAAAAACATCCACCAGAAAATAATGATTTTTCTGATAGCAAAAATTCCCTACATGGCCAATTACGAATTTTTCTTCTAGTCTAAATTCTGCCCTGACCTCATGGCGTATCTTCTCTTGAAATACAAATTTTGTACTGTCTACTGCATTAAAAATAGTGGAAAACTGATTGCTGTTCACTAGCTTCTTGGGAAACATCCATTCCCCTGCTTTTATTGAGCATCCATAATACTCTGTTCCAAAACGGTAAAAAAATAATCTGCAAAACTTATGGATTCCATCCAGAATTTTTCTTTTCCATATAGTTTCACAGTCATTCCCACTGGAATGACTGTGAAGAAGGATTCTTGGTACCCTGCACTTTTTTGCAGCCATAGCTGCTATACAATCTATAGCAGTCGAAACATTTAGATAAACAATCTCGTATCCTTCGTTTTCTATCAATTTTTTCACCTGACGGTATTGAGAGAAAGGATGCCTTAGATTTGCTATTGGATAAATGGTAGAATGGTATTTTTTTAAATATGTTTCTAATTCTGCATTTACTTCATTGCTTAGAAAATCAATTTGTAGGTCTTCTGTCCAGATATTCTCCAGAAGATTTAAAAGGTACTTATCAATACCTCCTGACTTTCCATCCATGATAAACCCAATGAGTATTTTTTTCTTCATACGTTATGTTCCTCTTTTTTCACAAAGTAATGCATCAAATATCCTAAAAATGTCCACAGGACAAAGGCTCCTGGTGAATTGGTATATACACCTTCTAAAAGAAATACCATGGATACTGCAACAACACTAACACAGGCTGTCAATACAGCGATATCGTCCATATGATCCTCGCAGACTATTTTCACACCTTTACACCATTTCACCATCACACAGACCATAAATACAGCAAAAAGAACCGCACCTAATAGCCCCTGATATACCAAAATATTAATATAACCATTGTGAAGGCTTACGTATTCTCCCTGATCGTTATTCACCACATACGTGTCTGGAATTGCTTCCCTCACATAAGGGAGAAAGGAATTATATCCTGTACCTGTAATTGGTTTTGTTTTCCATACCTCTAAGCCACTTGCCCACAGTTCAAATCTTCCATTGCTGATATCAGACTGGAGATCCTGGCTTCTTCCCACTTTCTGCTCTGTTTTCTGTGCCGTAGTAGTACTTTCTTGTGTTTTTTTCTGCTCATTTTTCTTTTCCTGGCTTGCTTTCTGTGCATCTGCCTTCTTAATCTCTGCTTCAATCTTCGTATTATATTCTGCTTTAGCAGCTGAGGTAACTCCCACAAATACCCCTGCAAACACAACTGCTGCAAGTATTCCAGCCAAAATGCCTTTCCAGTTAGCCTGTTTCTGAAAGAACAGGAACAAAAGAAAAATACCCGCTCCTACACACATGCAAACTTCTGCTGTTCTGGAATCGCTAAAAAGAATATAGATATAATCCACCACAATCGCAGCCAGATATAATAATTTCCACATTCCTTTCCCAGTCTTCACAAAATATGCACTTAAAAGCACTGCTATGGTACTAAATACCGCCCCATAATTGGGGTCTGTGTAAACGCCCCAGAGTCTTCCCCACTGAAATCCTGCAATCAAGGCTTCCCCACTTGCAGTATGCCACAAATTATGATATAGATTTGTCATCAAATATAAACTTGCGGCTGCATTCAATACACTTATTACTACAATAATATTGGCAAATATGGTAAACTCTTTTTTGTACTCCATTCTATCTCTTGTAGTATCGCAAGCATATAGCAGAAAAAACAGAAATCCTGTCCAGACTACCCATTTCAGATCTGCCACTGCTGTTCCATATTTCCAGTTCACTGCAATGGAAATACAAAAGCTAATACAGAACAGAATCAACAGTAGAAGATATGGTGTTTTTATATAATCCTTAAAATATACTACTCTTCCTAATACTGCTAAAATTCCCAGTATCAGGCAGAGCTTCACCAGCATTGGCTGCACCGGTGAATCGTATAAGAAAGAATTAAACGTAGCAATTCCTAATAACAAATAGGAAAGCTTAAAAGCCCACTCCAGGTACTTTACATACTCCTTTTTTATGATTTTCATCAACAATCCCCTTATTTCTGAACTCTTACAATTCTTTTTCTACTAAATTAAACGCTGATTCAATTACCTTGTCCATATCATAGTATTTATACTCTGCCAGCCTTCCACCGAACAGAACTCTGGTTTCCTTATCTGCCAGTTCTTTGTATTGCTGATACAGGCTCTGGTTTCGCTCATCATTGATGGGATAATAAGGCTCCATCCCTTCCTGCCAGTCTGCCGGATATTCTCTGGTAATGACGGTCTTAGGCTGTGTGCCAAATTCAAAATGTTTATGCTCGATGATTCTTGTGTAAGGCGTCTCCCTATCTGTGTAGTTGACTACAGCCACTCCCTGGTAATTCTCCTTATCCACAACTTCTGTTTCAAATTTCAGGCTTCTGTATTCCAGTTTTCCGAAGCAGTAATCATAATAAGAATCAATGGTTCCTGTATATAAAACTTTTTCTCCCAGAGCATTATATTTTTCTCTGTTTTCATTATAATCTACGCCTGTTTCCATATCACATCCTGCAAACAGCTTGTCAATCAGCACATTATAACCGCCAATAGGTATTCCCTGGTATAAATCATTAAAATAATTGTTGTCATACGTATATCTTACAGGAAGTCTCTTGATAATAAAAGACGGTAAATCTTTACAATCTCTTCCCCACTGTTTTTCGGTATAGCCCTTGATGAGTTTTTTATAAATATCCTCTCCAACCAAACTAATGGCCTGCTCTTCCAGGTTTCTCGGCTCGCCCTTTACACTTGCTTTCTGTTTCTCTATAATTGCTTTCGCCTCATCAGGAGTGCTGATATTCCACATTTTGCTAAATGTATTCATGTTAAATGGCATATTATACATTTCTCCATGGAAATTCGCTACCGGAGAATTGGTATAGCGATTGAACTCTACCAGAGAATTCACAAACTGCCATACTTTTTTATTGCTGGTATGGAAAATATGTGCACCGTATTTATGGACATGGATATCTTCCATATCCTCACAATAAAGATTTCCACCAATGGTATCACGTTTTTCCACTGCCAGGCATGTTTTCCCTGCCTTTCTTGCGTGATAGGCAAATACACCTGAAAACAAACCGCTTCCAACTAATACATAATCATATTTCTTCACAGGATTTCCTCCTCTTTCCTATTTTCTATTACCGTCTGGACTTCACTTTGGAATATACCATAGGAAGCCCGCTCCGTATGATGTGCACCATTCTTGCCAGGGCAGTACATAGAAACACTGATTTCCTTTTCATACAAAACAATGCAATTTTTAAAGCTTTACTGTCTCTTGCTTTTGCTCTTAAAACTAACTTTTCAAACAGCTCATCTGTAAAAATCTTCCTGCAAAAATCAACCCTATCTTTGTGACTCATGCCTGCCCGTTTATCACAATTTCTCTCCAATGCAGACAGAATATACCTTCCGTACAGACTGCCCAGAATCGCACAGGTTTCTTCTGTATCTGTTTTCCAGAAGCACTGCTGTTCATATAACATGGCAATTCTCCTTCTATGCAAAGGATAATAATCCGGTACAAATTTTGTGGTCAAACTGCCTTCCATTCGTTTTGCGTAATGATAGGGTGCAATATCCAGAATATTCATTGCCTGGATATTTTGGCAAAACTGTATATTGAAAACAATATCTTCAATCAGGCGCACTGTTTCATATTGCAAATGTTCTTTTTTGATATGCTCTAAACTATAAAACTTATTCCAGGCATATCCATATATGGTTTCCTGTTCCAGATATATCACATGTTCCCTCATTTTCTGTTTATTAGAGAAATATTGTCTCTTAGGACAGATTTCATGGGTATAGCTTAATTTTCCGTCATAGTCATAATATTCTTCTTTATGTCCAATAATGGTTAATTCCGCTGGATTTTCCTGTAATGCCTGATACACTTCATGCAATACATGATTTTCCACATAATCATCTGGATCCATGAACCAGATATACTGCCCTTTCGCATGGCTCATTCCCGTATTTCTGGCAGGGCTTAAACCACGGTTTTTCTCATGATGAAACACCTGAATCCTCGCATCGTTTTCTGCCAGTTTTTCTGCAATTTCTCCGGTTTTATCCGGAGAACCGTCTTCAACAATCAACAGTTCCCAATCCGAAAATGTCTGTGCCGTAATGCTTTTGACTGCTTTTTCCAGGTATTTTTCTACTCCATAGGCGGGCATCACAACAGTAAAAAATGGTTTACTCATTTCCTGTCAACTCCTCTATCAATTCAATAATCTTCTTGTAAGACTGAGGTCTGTCGAACTGCTCTTCTGCAATGTTTCTTGATCTTTTTCCCATTTCAGTTCTTCCTGCTTCATCTTCGTAGAGTTTTTCAATGGCATCTGCCAGAACGTTCACATCTTCCGGCATAATATTAATACCAAATCCATCATGTTCCACCTTATTTCTAAACTCTGGACTCATACAGGTATTGATCATAGGTTTTCCTGCTGCCAGATAATCCCCGATTTTTGTTACGATGCTCTGAGGAGCTTTCTTTACAAAAGAATTTACCAGTATATCGGACTTTGCCAGATATGCCGCCATCTTGGGATAAGGTGCATACCCTACAAATTCTACATTGGTACAATTCTGTTCCTTTGCCAGAGTTTCTAATTCCTCTTTTAAAGGTCCTCCTCCCAGAATTTTAATCTTTATCTGGTTCTTACCACGATTTAAGAGTTCTTTTCCCGCCAGCACCATGGTTTTGATATCATAACTGGTTCCAATGGTTCCTGCATAAGAAACCCAGAACTCTCCCTCATTTTTATTTATCTGTGGTCCATATTCTTCTACACCTGCATCAAATTCCGAAATTTCATTTCCCACATACACGGTCTTCTTCGGCACATTCAGTTTTTGCTTCTTCAATGGTCTATCCCTGTATTCGTCTGAAGTCCCAATAATACCCGATACTAAAGAGTAAACTTTCTCCGCATCTCTTAAAAGAGGGTAAAAGAGAATATCACTAATAACCGGTATATCCAATACCATATACATAGCTTCCGGCCATAAATCATTGACATCAGGAACAAAAGGAATGTCCTTTGATTTTGCATACTCTGCTGCCGCAAGGGCTACATCATTGGGAGGAATTTCGCAATAAATCAAATCATAATCCCCTTCTTTTTCCAAAAGCCGCCTCAAATTTTTTGCAGCAATACGATGACTTCTGATTCTGTGCAAATCTATATTTTTCTTATATCCTGGCTCATAAATGAATTTTAAATTAAATTTATAGTTTTCTTTTTTTATTTCATCAAGATTTCTCTGGGCTTTCTCCCAATGCTGAAAGGTTGTAGTGATTAAATCTACCTGATATCCTGCATCAGAAAGAAAATCTCCAATATACCGAAAACGGCTGTATCCCTTTTCATTGTCGAGTTTCACACCCATGGAAATCACTGCTATTTTTTTCATATTCATCTCCTGTTTATCTCAGCACTGCCAGGGCTGTATCAATCATAATCTTAAAATCACCCCATATACTGAACTGTTTCAAATACTCTAAATTATATTTCATTTTCTCTGGTAAAACATATTCTACATAAATTTCATCTGTACTTTTATCTGTTGTCTGACTATATTTGTCTAAAATTTCATCTTCATCTTTATAAACAATACTTGTTCTGGAAGTGATTCCAGCTGGAAGTAAAAGGGTTGCCATCATCTCTGGAGAATAGCTGTCTACATATTTCTGCACTTCCGGTCTTGTCCCTACAAAACTCATATCTCCTGTAAGCACATTAAATAACTGCGGAAGTTCATCCAGACGGCATTTGCGCAATTTGTTCCCCATTCTGGTAATTCTGGAATCCTGTCCGGTTGTCACTAACGGACCCTTTTTATCAGCGTCTGTTACCATAGTCCGGAACTTAAAAATACGGTATTTTTTTCCATACTGAGTTACTCTCTCCTGACGATAAAAAACCGGCCCTTTGCTGTCCAGTTTAATGCATACTGCCAGTATAAGCATCACTGGTGACAAAAGAACGGTTAAAATAAATGCCAAAACCACGTCCAAAAAACGTTTGACAACAAGTGTCCCACGCTTTTTAGACAAGTATTTATAATATTTTTTAACTTCTTCCTGTTTCATTTCCTGCGGAAGTGCATCCCAACGCTTTAACATGCTTACAGTTCCTTTACTATTTTTCTATAGGTTTCAATAATAAATTCCACCTGTTCATCTGTCAGACAAGTGTTAAGGGGCAAAGTAATTTCATTCTGAAACATTTCATAGGCATTTGGATAATTTTTAATATCAAATCCCAGATTCCTATATGCAGTCATCATAGGAAGTGGTTTGTAATGCACATTTGTTGCAATCTCTGCCTCTGCCATTTTGACAATAACTTCGTTGCACACTTCTCTGCTTTTCCCTATTAAACGCGTCAGATATAAATGACCGCTGGATGTATGATTTTCACCATAATGCTCCAGAACTTCAATATCTAATCCTTTAAATGCTTTATTATACTTCTCAATAATCTCTCGTCTTCTCTTTAAAATGCCAGGATATCTTCTTAATTGTACAAGCCCTATAGACGCCATAATATCCGTCATATTACATTTGTAGTACGGTCCGGCAATGTCATATTCCCAGTTCCCAAGCTGAGTTTTTGCTAATGCGTCTTTGTTTTGACCGTGAAGGGAAAATAACATATATTGCTGATAAATCTCCTCATCTTTTATACCCAAAATGGTTTTCCATACAGCACCACCACCTTCTGCAGTTGTCAGATTCTTCACAGCATGAAAGGAAAAACTGGTAAAATCTGCAATTTCTCCCGCCATCTTTCCGTCTCTACAAGCCCCAAAAGCATGAGCAGCGTCTGCAAGTATAGCTATTCTTCCCATCGTTTCCTGTATTTCATTTTTGGGTCGAAAAAGATTCTTTTTTTCCTCTGCAATTTGAAGTAATTCTCCATAATATGGATAAATAATTCCTGCCAAATCTACAGCAATGATTGCCTTCGTTTTTTCAGTTACTGCCTGACTAACTTTTTCTGGATCCATATCATACATCCCTGGAACTGTATCTACCAGAACAGGAGTCGCACCTACATGACAAATAACACTACATGATGCAGTATAAGTATAGGCACTGGTAATAACCTCATCGCCCGCTCCAATACCCAGAATCCGAAGGCTTAATTCCAGGCATGCTGTCGCTGAATTAAGACACGCTGCTTTTGCAGTATGACAATACGCCGCAATTTCATTTTCAAATCTTTTTGTTTTTGGTCCTGTAGTAATCCAGCCACTTCGCAAGGTATCTGCTACTTCAGCAATTTCTTCTTCTGTAATGTCTGGTGGTGAAAATGGTACTTTCATAATTCTATAATCTCCCAATTTTCTTAATTCTTATTTTTATTATACCTTGTTTCTCTATAAAAGCAAGTTACTGAACTGCCATTTTTATATCCTCATTTTTAATATGGTAAGTCGGTACCATCTCCGCGACCTTTTCTTTGATGTGTGCATCATCCTGATAGCAGGCTTCTTTTAAATCTGCCAATTGCAGAAAGAATTCATCCTCGTTCATTTCAATAGGCTTTCCGATATGGATTAACTTATTGGCCGTCTCTTTCATACCTTCCTCTGCCATCAGAAGTTCTTCATACAGTTTTTCTCCTGGACGGAGTCCTGTATATTCGATCTTAATATCCACATCCGGAGTATAACCAGACAATCGAATCAAATTCTTTGCCATATCATCAATTTTTACTGGTTCTCCCATTTCTAGGACAAAAATTTCTCCCCCCTTTGCATAAGCTCCTGCCTGAAGAACCAGGGAAACCGCTTCTGGAATGGTCATGAAATAACGAATGACATTCTTGTCCGTAACTGTTACCGGACCACCTTCTTCTATCTGCTTTTTAAATAATGGAATGACACTTCCATTACTTCCCAGTACATTTCCAAAACGCACTGCAACAAACTCTGTATCAGATATTTTATTGAAGCTCTGAACAATCATTTCGCACAAACGCTTGGAAGCTCCCATGATGTTAGTAGGATTTACTGCCTTGTCTGTAGAAATCAACACAAAACGTTTAACTCCATTTTCACTGGCAGCTTTTGCTGTTTTATACGTTCCAAACACATTATTTTTAATTGCTTCATTGGGGCTATCTTCCATTAAAGGCACATGTTTATGAGCTGCCGCATGATAAACAATATCTGGGTGATAGATTTCAAAAATACTGTTCATACGGTGTGTATTCCGCACAGAACCAATCAATGTCACCAGATTCAACTCTGGATAATGACGCTGCAATTCTTGCTGAATTTCATAAGCATTATTTTCATAAATATCAAAAATAATCAATTGTTTCGGCTGGTAAGCCGCAATCTGACGGCATAGCTCACTTCCAATAGAGCCTCCTCCGCCTGTCACCATAACCACTTTGCCCTTCACATATCCCATAATTTCATCAAGATTTACCTGGATTGGTTCTCTCCCCAATAAATCCGTGATTTCCACATCACGAAGTTTACTTACATTCACTTCTCCATCAATCAGCTGATATATGCCAGGTAACGTTTTCAATTCACAACCGGACATTTTACAAATGTCTAAAATATCTTTCTTTTCTTCCAAAGGTGCAGATGGAATTGCCAAAATAATACTGTTTATTTTATATTTTTCTACGTTTTTCAGAATGGTAGATCTGTTTCCAACAATAGGAACCCCATCTAGATAACGTCCTTCTTTATTACGGTCATCATCTACTACACAGCAAATTCTCATAGACAAATATTTGCTATCCATAATTTCTTTTATAATTGCTTTTCCGGCTTCTCCAGCTCCAATGACCATAACACGTTTCCGTTTATTCTTCCTGGAAAATTTCTGTTCCTTCACCTCTTTCAGATGGCGTATAAATCGGTAAGAAAATCTTACCCCACAAACCATCGCTGTCTGCAAAATAATCTGAAAGAAGAAATAACTTCTCGGCATGGAATACTGCATCAAATACATGCCTGTAATCTGTACGAAAAAAGAAATCCCATTGGCAAGGAGCATATATCCAAACTCATGAACCCCTACAAACTTCCAAAGGCTATGGTACATTCTACAAAAATAAAAAATAAGCAAATTCACTATAATACTGATTGGTAAATAATGGTACAAATTTGATAAATATGGTACCTCTATTTGAGCATATGAAAAATCAAAACGTGCGAATAAAGCAAGCAGTGATGAAGCAATTATAATTGCAATATCAAACAGAGCTAAAAGCAACGCCCTTCTGACCCATTGCAAATCCAGCAAGCTCTCCTGCTTTTTTTTCTGTCCTATCATATTCTTTATCCTTCCTTTACTTTATATGTTCACAAATATTTATATATTACTACTATATCCTATTGCTTTCAAGGTAAAACCGACATTTTTCATTTCAAAATTTTTTAATTTTCCTCCAAATACTCCTTCAAAAACTCATAAATCGCCCCTTCTGTTGGCGGACATCCTTCCAGATGATATTCGAATTTTCTGGTACACTGACCAATTCCCAGCTTCCCTGTTTTTCCTCTATAACCCTGTCCAATACAGATTTTGTCCTGAAGTTTTTCAAACAGACCTTCTTCTTTTAATCTTTGCAATGCAGGCAGCAAGTATCCATAGCAAGCGCTGCAGGATTCTACTTCTTCCACTGCATCGGCCAGCTCCACTACTTTTCGCTCTTTTGGTGTGCAAATTCCTTTTTCTGGCTGATTTAATTCTTGATATTTTGCCAATTCCCAATCTCCAAGTCCCACACCCAGTTCCTCTGCCATTCTAATATAAGGAACTTCTTCTACCTCATATCCCATGAGATGACACACAAATGCATCACAAAGCACAGGGTCCGCTGCCACCATAATCCGGTTCATCACCACTGGATTTCCTCCATCTTCAAAATCCCAATCTCCACAGATATTATCTACCACAATAAAATCCTGGCGCAGCCTGGATGATAAATGAGCAATCGGCTTATGAAGTCCCATTGCGTGAAAGTGGCGTTTCTCTACGTTAGGAATCAAACCTTTCATATTCTTCAGAGCGCACGTCATCTTTGTCTGACAATGCCCCTTCATCACCGGCACATTAATAAGGAAATCCAACTTCACCGCTTCATCACAGATTCTTAAATCCATACCTTCACAATCATAAGCTTCATAAGAATCTTTCTGCATATCCAGAAATTCCACCTGATATTTTTTAGACAAGTGATAATATCCGCATAATTCTGCTGCCTCTGCTGTCTTATCTCCCACCCAGGAGCCTTCCAGCATCACTAGATTCCGAAAACCTTGTTCCTGTAGATATTCAATAATTCCTGCCACAATTTCCGGATGTGTAGTGGCTCCCCAGGAGGGTTCTGAAGGAGATACCAGGTTCGGCTTAATGCCGATTCTGCATTCCTTGTCTGGGATTCTCTCTGCCATATTTCCTTCTTCCAAAAGTTTTTTTGTCATTTCTTTATAATTCGTGCCGTAAATGGCTAAAATTTCTGTATTTTCCATTTTTTTATTCCTCGCCTTCTATCCTTTCATTCTATCCCATCCTACTTCTAATTACAATGGAAAACCTCAAAGATTTTTCTTGCTTCTGCCTTCTTGAACAGATATACTAAGAACCGATATACAAAAGATTATGGAGAAAATTATGAAAACGAAACCATCTAGCAATGCAAGTATCAGCAACATTTACAAGCTGGACGGCCAGGTACCTCTTGGAAAAGCCATTCCTTTTGGTATTCAGCATATTCTGGCTATGTTTGTGTCTAACCTGACCCCCATTATTCTTATTGGAACGGCTTCAGGACTGGACCAAGCAAAAACCGCACTCTTATTACAAAACGCTATGTTTATTGCAGGAATTGCCACTTTAATTCAGCTCTATCCCCTCTGGCGCATTGGCTCCGGCCTTCCCATTGTCATGGGTGTGAGTTTTACTTTTGTAACAATTCTTACTTATGTTGGAAGTTCTTATGGCTATGGAACTGTTGTCGGCGCTGTACTCATAGGCGGCGTAATGGAAGGAACCTTAGGACTTCTGGCAAAATACTGGCGCAGGATTATTACTCCGGTTGTGGCTGCAGCAGTGGTTACTACTATTGGTTATTCTCTTCTTACTGTTGGCATCCGTTCTTTTGGCGGTGGTTATACGGAAGATTTTGGTTCTCCAAAGAATCTGATTCTTGGCACTGTCACTCTGGTTGCATGCCTGCTCTTTAATATTTTTGCAAAGTCCTTCTGGAAACAGTTATCTGTGCTTTTTGGATTGATTGTTGGCTACATTTTGGCTTCTGTTATGGGCATGGTGGATTTCTCCGGTATCCTGGAAAGAGGATTTCTTGCACTTCCTTCTCTTCTGCCCATTATGCCGGAATTTCATGTAGGCGCTATTGTTTCTGTGGCTATTATCTTCCTGGTATCTGCAGCGGAAACCATTGGTGACACCTCAGCTCTTTGTGCTACTGGTCTAGAACGGGAAGTAAATGAAAAGGAAATCTCCGGTTCTCTGGCTTGTGACGGTTTTGCCAGTACCTTGTCCGGACTCTTTGGCTGTCCGCCAGTTACTTCTTTTAGCCAAAACATTGGACTCATTACCATGACAAAAGTTGTAAACCGTTTTGCTATTATGACCGGTGCTGTGTGTATGATTCTGGCAGGACTGTTTCCCCCTATTGGTGCCTTTTTTGCATCCTTGCCAGATGCTGTTTTAGGCGGATGCACGATTATGATGTTTGGTTCCATTATGGTCAGCGGTGTACAAATGCTGGCAAGAGCTGGATTTAATCAGAGAAATACCACGATTGCAGCTCTCTCCTTGTCTGTAGGTATTGGCGCAACATCTGCTACAGAGGCAGGTATCTGGCATGTATTTCCACAGATTATTCAGGATGTCTTTGGTGGAAACTGCGTGGCAGTAGTCTTTGTTGTATCCATTCTTCTGGATTTACTTCTGCCAAAAGATATGGAAATTCACAAAATTTAACCCAAAAGCGGCAGGAAGGATATGTCTATAAAAGACTGTCCTTCCCACCGCTTTTTTTAATCACATATCTTGTTTCTTTCTTTTTACTGTCAGATGCAACAACACCAACACTGCTAAACCTCCTGTTAAAACAAAGAATAAAATCTGTGTTTCATCTCCTGTTTTTGCACTTTCTTTTTTCTTTTGCTGCTTCTCCTGTGGTTGCTTCTCTTCTGATTTTGACAATTCCTGGCTGACTTCTTGCCCCGAAAGATTCTGCTCTATCTCTTGCGTTTTGTTGTCCTCTACCGGCTGCTTTTCTGGTTCTTCTGGTGTTACAGCTTCATTCTCCTGTTTCTCAGGCTCTTCCTGTTCTTTTGCAATGACAGCCACTGCATCGGCTCCTCTGCTGTTATCTACTGCCAACGCTGCCCTGACAATAATTTTATCTGCGGTTTCATCATCTCCTACTGTCAACTTCCCATGTCCATCTATGATTGTCTTCTCACTTTGATTTCCAACCACAGTCCAAACCAACTGAGGCACTTTTCCTGTCTCACTT
Organism: uncultured Bacillota bacterium; assembly: GCA_905200905.1. Taxonomy (GTDB): domain Bacteria; phylum Bacillota; class Clostridia; order Lachnospirales; family Lachnospiraceae; genus Blautia. Next base: position 46,888 of record CAJKMA010000002.1, on the reverse strand, counting down.
TTTACGGTTACACCAAACTGCTGAGTTCCACCCTTGGAAACTTCTACTGCTTCTGGCGTTACAAACAGGGTAATCTCCTCCAATTCCTGATTTTGCTCTGGCTTGGGTTCCTGTTGTGGTTCTTTTGCCGCTACAGTAATGGCTTGTACTGCTTCTTTTATCACATTTCCATAAGTATACTGAATCTTGATTTCTGTATCTGTCTGTTTTAAAGGTTCCTTTACGTACTGGATTTCTGCTGTTACATCTGTTTTCTTTCCATCACTCCATAATGCCAAAACCTGCATTCCTGTTTTATCAAACGTTTCCCCTTCTATATAAGCTGTTTTTGCAGGCGGCACGGTAATTTGGATAGCATCTAACCGTTTTTCTTCTGGTACAACGGGTTCCTGTTCTTGTTGTCCTTGGTTTTCTGCTTTACTTATAACTGTGAGATAATCTGAGGACATATAACCATACATCTGTTCAAAATTATAAGTTCCGTTTTCTTTTACTACTTTGCTTCTTTCTTTATCCAGCACACCATCACTTTGAATTTCATAAAATCCGTCTACTGGCTCTGGCTTTCGTATCAGCACTACATAATTGGCTGCTTTTCCTGTTTTATACAAAAGTGTAGAAGAAGCTGAGGGCTCTTTTCGTACATTTACAGAAATATGATCTTTTGGCACGATTTCTTTGACTGCCAGGATATATTTCCCTGTATCCTTTTCTCCCATTGTATGGTCTAATCTCCATACAATATTTGCTGCCTTCTCTCCCCAGTAAGGATCCGAAGCGTATTTTACATTCAGCCCACTTGCTTTATTACCAAGAAAGCCACCATTATAGCGATAATCTTTCGGGTAAAGATACCCTCTGGACATCCATCCATTTGCAAAATCTTCAATACAGGCAGCAACACTGCTATACTGATTCGCATTCATTCCAGGTGAAGCATCTGTAGCATTTAATCCAAACAGATTATTCTTTTTCTGACTGATACTGCTTTTCCCCCAGTTGCTTTCATTGGCTGCGATACCGGTCATAAGAAGTGCATTCACACCATATGTATCCTGATTACTCACAAAAACTTCTCCGGTATCTTTCATTTTAGAATCTTTTTTGAGCATTCCATTGAACATGGTGTCGATTTCTTCACCTGTATAAGATGACTGACTCCGCATAGGAAGATACTGGAAATAATTATAATAAGGTTCTTCTGGATTTACAGATTGCCCCCTCTCATCCTTCCGATAATCTGACACCATCACACCATAGTCTCGGTAAAAATAATGTCCATCATAACTATAATAAGTGCTTCCTGGCTCAAGATAGGATGGGGCCGAACCATTATTCAAACTGGTAGCATATCCTGGTGTTGTCATGTCCTGCACAATGTGATGTAATAGTTTTCCATCTTTTACTTCATAGCAGCTCACTGCCTTTGCCTGTGAAAGATTCACTACCTGCACTTCACTCTCTTTTACCCAGCCTACTACCCCAGAAAGCATAAACTTGTATTTTCCATTTGCATAACCCAGATATACAGCGTCTGCACCATAAGCTCCATTGGTATATCCTGGTTTAGCTGTTTCCTGTTCAATAAATTCGGTTACTGCATTGTTTTTCGTGCGGAAATTCACCACCTGAGGTTCTCCCGTCCTGGATTTATTGGGACCTACTGGATTTTCAATTAATTTGGGACCACTCTCCACTTTCTTCATATTCCCATCTTCATCCATAGAAGTGACACTCTCTTCCTGCCTTTCTCCAGATACATCTGCTGCAAAAACTGGCGCTGCAAAGCTGCAGATTCCGAGAATACTAAGTCCACAGACCAGTCTCATCCATTTTCTTCTATTCCATATTTTCATTTTCAATCTTATCCTCTGTTCTCTTTATTTGTGGCAAAGCTTGTTTTGCCCCACTAAATGTAACATATCCTTAATATCTTTTCAAGATTATTATAACTCTTTAAGAACCCATTAATTTTCTAATAATTTTCTATTTTTACTATTATTTACTGTAAATATCTGGTATAATAGGGATAACAAAACACGTCAATTTATTTCTATCTCATACAAAAGCGAGGTGACCCCGTATGATGAAAGCAATGAAAAAAACACTGGCTTTTTTTCTGGCTCTGGTACTCATTGGAACTTCTGGTGTTTTCTCAACTTTACATGTTTCAGCAGCAGAAAATAATAAAGAAGCAAAAGAACCACAAGTTGTTTCCAAAACAGATACTAGTATTACCTTACAAACCCAGGAAAATCTGGAATACGCCCTGCAGGTAAAAGATGAAAAAACAGATACTCTTATCTGGAAATGGGCTACAGACGATCAATACAACCTTGAAAAACAAACTGTTATATTCCAGGATTTAAAAGCAGACACAGATTACAAATTTACCTACCGCGAAAAAAATAGCCAGGAGGAAACAGAACTCCCTGTCTTTACCATTCGCACAGATGTTCAAAAAGAGCAGGAAAACATTACTACTCCTGATAATACAAAGTCTCAGGGGGAAACTCCTCCTTCTACAGATAACACGAATAAACTCCAGATGGCAACTCCTCACTCTGATTCCCATGTAGATTCTCCTACGGATGAGAAACCGGAAGGAATCAATGCACCACCAATGGATATTCAACCTCCAAAAGATACCACTCCGAAACCAGTAAATGCCCCTGATGCACCCACTGCTGCCTCTGTTACTGATACTGAAATCATTTTAAATACAGAGGAAAAACAAGAATATGCTATGATTCAGGATGAAAAAGATTTGGTATGGCAAGCTTCAGGTATTTTTAAATACTTAAAACCATCTACCGATTACAGCTTTGTTACCAGAATCAAAACAGATACTGAAATCAGCGAGAATAGTAAACCATTAAAAGTGACCACAAAATCATCTGCCGCCAAGGCTCCTGCTACTCCTGAGCTTTCGGAAAAAACAGATACTCGAATCCAGATTCATTCTGTGACAGGCCAGGAGTACTCCTTATTAAAAGATGGTAAACCGATTAGCTGGAACACAAGTGGTAATTTTGAAAACTTATCACCGGAAACAGAGTATCAAATTGTTACTAGAATCATCTTCAATGATGAAGAGGCCATGCCAAGTGAAATCAGCAAACCTTTGATTATAACCACAAAATCCATAGCAGCCCAAGCGCCAGAAGCACCAAAACTGTCTGGTCGCAGTGAAACTTCCATTACCCTCCAGGCTCAGAAGTCTCTAGAATATGCTATTTCCACGGATGGAACTACTTGGAAATGGCAAAGTGGCAATGTATTCAGCGGCTTAAAAGAAAATACTTCTTATCAATTTATTGCCCGAAAAGCCTTTGACTCTGATAAAGCTATGCCAAGTAAAGAAAGTCCTGCTATCACCTATAAAACCTACATGGCTTTTCAGGGTACTATTGAAGGCATCAAAGCGAATGGCACCTATTACCGTGACACAAAACTAACTGCAACTGCTGTGGGTACTGGAATGAATCAGACTTCCCCTGGTAACTGGGATTCCCGCTGGGTTCCTAAAACCTGGACTTGGGATGGAAAAAATTACAGTAGTTGGAAATCTGCCCCTTATGATGTAACTTTTGTTCTGGATAAAGTAGGAGATTATTGTCTCACAGTAGGGTACGAATTAGAGGAGCACACTTCTGGTTCTTGGAAAGGCACTGGCCTTACCAAAACCTCCAGTGTTTCCTTTAAAGCTGTAGTTCCGGTTTACACCATACAAGCATCTTCTGATAAATATGGCAAAATTAGTCCTTCTGGAACTATTGAGGTAAAAGAAGGCAGCAGCACAGAATTTACTTTTACTCCAAACAAAGACTATAAAGTTTCCAAAGTATTCGTAAACGGAAAACAAGTGACTATCAAAAATAACAAATATACGATTTCCAATGTGAAAGCAAACCAGACCATCTCCGTATCTTTTGAACGAATTGATGGACGACAGATACCAAAAACCGGAGACGAAAGCCAAATTTTCCTTTATACGGTTCTCTTTGTATCTGCTACTGCTATATTCCTATTGGTTATAAGAGCACAACGGAAAAAGAATCACAATTAAACACTTCTTTCCCAGAAAGATAAACCTATGAACGAAAAATAGGGAATCACTGCATCTCTTTTCTGCAATGATTCCCTATTTTTATTTACCTGTAAATAATCTCATCTCTCCCTGGCCCATTGGATACCATGGTAATTGGGAAGCCCAGTTTTTCTTCTACAAATTCAATATATTTGCGGCAGTTTTCTGGTAAGTCTTCATATTTTTTAATTCCTCTGATATCGCATTTCCATCCTGGAAGAACTTCCAGTACTGGTTTTGCTTTTTCCAGAAGGTGAGTGGTAGGAAATTCGGTGGTAATCTCCCCATCAATGTCATATGCCACGCAAACAGGAATTTCATCTAAATATCCCAACACATCCAATACGGTAAAGGCCACATCTGTAGTTCCTTGAATTCGGCATCCGTATTTAGAAGCCACACAATCAAACCATCCCATACGTCTTGGACGTCCTGTGGTAGCTCCATATTCTCCACCGTCACCGCCTCTGCGTCTTAATTCATCTGCCTCTTCTCCGAAGATTTCAGATACAAAAGCACCTGCTCCTACTGCACTGGAATAAGCCTTGCACACAGTAATAATCTTCTTGATTTCATAAGGTGGAATTCCTGCTCCCACGGCTCCGTAAGCAGCCAATGTAGAGGAAGAAGTCACCATAGGATAAATACCGTGATCCGGATCTTTTAAGGAACCTAACTGTCCTTCCAGTAGAATTTCCTTTCCTTCTTTTCGTGCATTCCAAAGCAAAGCAGAAACATCACACACATAAGGCGCAACCATTTCTTTGTACTGCTTCAGCTCTTCCAGAATATCCTCTGGTTTTAACAATGGTTTGTGGTATAAGTGTTCCAGCATAATGTTCTTCTTTGCACAAATGTTTTCTGCCTTTTCCAGCAGTACCTCTTCCTCTGCAAAGAGTTCACTTACCTGAAATCCAATTTTTGCAAATTTATCTGAATAGAATGGAGCAATTCCTGATTTGGTGGAGCCGAAAGATTTCCCTGCCAATCTCTCTTCTTCGTACTCATCAAATTTAATATGGTAGGACATCACCATCTGTGCCCGGTCTGACACCTTAATGTCCGGCATAGGAACACCCTTCTCTACAATAGACTGTATCTCCTTGAACAACACCGGAATATTCAGCGCAACACCATTCCCGATAATACTGGTAGTATTGCTATTAAATACACCGGATGGAAGAGTATGAAGTGCGAACTTGCCATAATTATTTACAATCGTATGTCCGGCATTGGCTCCTCCTTGAAATCTTACAACAATGTCAGCTTCCTGAGCCAGCATGTCTGTAATCTTCCCTTTTCCTTCATCTCCCCAGTTTGCTCCTACAACTGCTTTTACCATGTTTGATTCCTCCTGTAATCTTGAACTGGTTTCTTTTAACTACAGTATCATACTACAAGTTAGTGCAGAAATAAAGTAAAATTTTAAAAACTTTCTTTTAGCTTTCTGCTTCTTTAAGCTGAAATCCTTTTGTTCATCTTCTTCTATTCTTCTACGCTGCTCTCCTCCTAAACACAATAAACAGCACTGCACTGACTCCCATCAAAATAGGATAGAACAAATACGGCATAATCTGCACAGGTGATAATGCAGACAATCCTGCTGCAGTGAGAAGCTGGGCACCGTAGGGAATCATCCCCTGTCCTACAGAAGCAAAGATATCTAATAAGGAGGCACTTCTCTTTGCAGAAACTCCAAATTCATCACTGATTTCTTTTGCAATAGGCCCTGCCATAACAATAGCAACTGTGTTATTAGCAGTACAGCAGTCTACTAAAAGCGCCAGCACAGAAATCCCAAACTCTCCACCTCGTGGACCATTAATTCTTTTCTTAATGAGATTCAAAATAAACTCGATACCACCGTATTCTTTCACCAACGCCACAATGGCTGCTACTATAATGGAAATCACAGTAATATCATACATGCTGGTTACACCAGCACCCATTTTCTGGAACAGTTCGCCAATAGCAAAAGCCCCTGTTCCTACGCCCACCAAAGCAGCTAATACAGTTCCCACAATGAGAATCAGGAACACATTGACACCAATCAGCGCACCAATAAGCACTACCAGATAAGGCACAACTTTAATGATATCATACTGCAGATTTCCTTCAATTTCTCCTGCATTTCCTCTTGCCAGGACAAAGAATAAAACTGCTGTAATAATGGCTGCCGGAAGTACTATAAGGAAGTTTTCCTTAAACTTATCTTTCATCTCACATCCCTGAGTCCTTACAGCTGCAATGGTTGTATCAGAAATCATGGATAAGTTATCCCCAAACATGGCTCCACATACCACTGCTCCTACACAAATTGGCATGGCAATCCCTGTTTTTTCTGCAATTCCTACTCCAATAGGAGTCATAGCTGTAATTGTACCTACAGAAGTTCCCATAGAAACAGAAATAAAGCATCCAATCACAAACAATCCCACAACAGCAACGGAAGAAGGCATTATAGACAGTCCCAGATTTACGGTACTTTCCACACCTCCTGCTGCCTGAATGGTTCCTGAAAACGCTCCTGCTGCCAGGAAAATGAGACACATGGTAACAATATTCTCTTCTCCAATTCCCTTCGATACAATGGATAATTTATCTGCAAAACGCAGCCTTTTGTTCTGTAAAAAAGCCACAATCAGTGCAATGAGAAAACCTACAATTGCTGGCATAGTATAAAAGTCGTGGAACAGCACACCCGCTCCAATAAAAATCACTAAAAATACTCCAATAGGAAGCAATGCAATGGCTCTTCCCTTTTTTTCCTGATTCATATATTTGCTCTCCTTTTCCTCCCTCTGGTACCCTGTATTTTATACATTTATTTCTGCTGTCATTCCCAAAAGCTCTTTGTTCGCTTCTAATACAGGATTTACCACATTTTTCAGGAAGTTATCCACCTGTACAGCCGCTCTTCCTGTATATTTTGCAGGATCCATGGTTTTCTGCAAATCTTCTAATGTCATGTTAAAAGCCGGATCTGCTGCAATGAGTTCCAAAAGGTTGTTTTCTTTTCCTTCTACTTTTACATTTTTTCCTGCTTCCATGGACAATTCTCGGATTCTCTCATGAAGTTCCTGGCGATCTCCACCTGCTTTTACAGCATCCATCATAATATTTTCGGTTGCCATAAATGGCAGCTCACTTCTTAAACGTTTTTCAATAACCTTTGGATATACTACTAATCCGTCTACTACGTTTAAACAAAGATCTAAGATACCATCAATAGCCAAGAAGCCTTCTGGAACAGAAAGGCGTTTGTTCGCAGAATCATCTAAAGTTCTCTCAAACCACTGAGTTGCAGAAGTAATCGCCGGATTTAAAGCATCCACCATAACAAATCTGGACAGTGACGCAATTCTTTCACTTCTCATCGGATTTCTCTTATAAGCCATAGCAGAGGAACCGATTTGGCTCTTCTCAAAAGGTTCTTCTACTTCTTTTAAATGCTGCAACAGACGGATATCATTAGAAAACTTATGTGCACTTGCAGCAATCCCTGCCAAGACATTTAATACTCTGGTATCTACTTTTCTAGAATACGTCTGTCCTGAAACTGGGTAACACTCTTTAAATCCCATTTTCTGTGCAATCATTGGGTCAATTTTGTCAATGGTTTCCTGGTCGCCATCAAACAATTCCAGGAAGCTGGCCTGTGTACCTGTGGTACCTTTAGATCCCAATAATTTCATGGTGCCAAGTACATACTCCAAATCTTCCAAATCTAACAGGAATTCCTGCATCCAAAGAGTTGCTCTTTTTCCTACGGTTGTAGGCTGTGCAGGCTGAAAATGGGTAAATGCAAGCGTTGGCTGTTCTTTATGCTCCTGGGCAAATTTTGCCAGTTCTGCAATCACATTCACCAATTTTTTACGAACTAATTTCAAAGCCTCTGTCATAACAATAATATCCGTATTGTCACCTACATAGCAGCTGGTTGCTCCTAGATGAATAATTCCCTTTGCTTTCGGACACTGTACACCATACGCATATACGTGTGACATAACATCATGACGCACCTTTTTTTCTCTTTCTTTGGCAACTTCATAATTAATGTTGTCTGCATTTGCCTTCAGTTCATCAATCTGCTCCTGGGTAATATTCAGTCCCAGTTCTTTTTCTGTCTCTGCCAGTGCAATCCATAATTTTCTCCAGGTACGGAACTTCATGTCCGGAGAAAAAATATATTGCATCTCTTTACTTGCATAACGCTCGGATAATGGACTTACATATCTGTCTGTACTCATCTTTTTACCTCTCTGTCTTCTATAAACTCGGTATAACACATCTGGATTATATATCATCACAAATCAAAACACAAGTTAAAATCCAGTGCTTCTGTGGTAATCTCGGATAAACCCATTTAAATTTTCATCTGCTTTTTCTATCTCTACAGGCTTGGTCTCCTGCTTCACTCCTTCCATTTTTTGAAGAATTTCCTGTTTCTGCTCCTCGGAAATTTCCATCTCTTCACAGGCTTTTTCGAATTTTTCCGGCTGTTCCATATAGGACGCCATGAGATAGTGATCTAACACCTGTTGGGTATGCAGAACCTTATAAGCATTAAAAAAGCATTTAGCAGCATCGGAAAATTGAAATAAGTGCAGATACGCACATCCCATATTATGATAAATTCCACCACTAAACTGTTCTCCCAGACCTTCTTTATCTTCTTTTTGCAGGGCATTTTCATAAATCCTGATAGCATTCACATACATTTTGTTCTCCACCAGATAATCCCCTTTCTTCTTTTCCCGTAAAACAACAGGCTGTAGTTCCAGAAGATTCAATTTTTCATTAAGCTCTTTAAACTCTTTGTGAGTGAGATAATTAATTTCTTTAAACACGGCCAGAATAAACTCCGAAGTTCCAAGACCGTCTTCCAGCACCTTATATAAACGTTTATATAGCTTTTCAAGGCCCAACTCTTTTCGCAGCCAGTCGCACAAATGCTCATTTAAAATGGTCTCATCCAAAAGATAAATATTATGGTAAAAATAATAGCAAAGCTCCTCTATGCTGTAAATATTGGTACTGATATTTTCAATATAATATGGCATGGACGCTCTCTTTACCTGACATAAAATATAACTGCTCATTTTGTCCTCCTTTACCATGATACTTTCTCTATCCAGACATTTCCATTTGAAGGAAACATTTCTCCAAAGCCTAAATCCTCTGCCTGAATTACACAAAGTTCTTCCGATTCATAAGAAATCGTCACACGAAGTCTGGTAGTTTTATTTGGACGCTTTGGCAATCCTGGAAGTTTCATACTGCATCTGGTCTTGGTATTGCCATCCATGGACGTAACTAAAAATTCCAAATCTTCTCTGTCATCTAAAATAAATTCTAACTCGGTATGAATCTCATACCAATTTTTTCCTGCTTCTGCCAGCACATAAGTTTTGGGCGAACCATTCACCATCATTTCCATAGACACATAGTTGCGCACCAGAGAAGGACTGAGATAGAGATATCCTTTTAGAATTCCTTCATCACATTTTTCTCTTGCACCGTAACAGGCTCCCTTTACATAAAGATTATTTCCATAATATACATGTCTCTGATTCTTACAAAGATAGGGGGTTGATCGCACTGCCCATTCCTGATCAAAACCATCCCCTACAATATAAATACTGGAGTAAGGTTCTGCTGCACAAGATCTGGAAATAAATCGATAGAAATTTTCATCTCGTTCCACCGGATCCTTGGAAAGCTCTACCGTCACACCATGTTCCATGTGAGCTGTCATAGGTCGCTTTTGACTGTCAATAGACAAACTGGCAAAGGAAACCTGATTTTCTTCAAACAAAAACCATCCTATCTTTCGGTTCCAGTTATCCCTTCTATGGTTCATAACATAATAGTAAAAGCTCTCATCATAGTCTTGAAGAAAAATCTGTTTTCTACTAAATCCCATGCGTTCCCCTGCCTGATAAAGAGCCCACACCATGGTTTTGGATAATTTGGGAACTGTAATCATCACAGCTTTTATCTGCCTTGCTGGATCAGCAGTTCCCAACAGGGAAATACATCCTCTCAGATAATATTCCAGAAGCTCTTCTGGTTTTCTCTTCTTGTCATCCACAATTACTTCTGTTTTCCCAAACATTCCCAAAAGTCCAGTTACCGGAATTTCTCCTTCATTCTGGGAAAAATACTGAGCTTCCATACCAAAATGCCAAATTTCTTCCCCCGGCTTCTTGGATAACATGGTTGGAAACAAATATTGATTACTCCCTGTCTTTACGGAAATGGAAATAGGCTCTTTTTCTTTTCGGTCAAAATAGCAGATCTGAGATTGTCTTTTTCCAATTTCCAGACCTACAATAATATTTCGTGTCTCATTCATGTCCTCTTCCCCTCCCTAATCCAACAATGGAAACAGCTGCCATACCTGCTGTTCCTGCCTTAAATATGATTCTTCTGCCAGACAAAGCTCCTGAATATTTCCTTGTTCCTTCATCTGCAGCATGGCGTTTAGCATCTGATATTTACTTCTTCCCTGGAAGCTGTTTTTCTCTATCTGCAGCACTTGTTTTGGCGTGGTTTCTATACCATCTTCTCTTTCTATGACAAAATAGGTAATGAGCTTTTCCCCATAAAACAGCACAAACTCTTTGTTATAAATTCCCTGATATCGTTCTTTCATAGGTTCCATTTTTTCCTCAGATAGCACATGTTCCCGCTCAATCTGATAATGCAGGGTAACTTTTGCATTTGGTCCTGCCTTACACTGAACAAATACTTTATCCTCTAACTGGCATACTTGTAACAGTTCTTTTGGCATGTCCTGGAAAAAGGCAAATTTTAACCGTTCCTGTGCACATTCTTCTAAAATCTGTGCAGCTCTATGCATTCTTTTTTCATCCCATTGTCCACTTTCTGTATATGCCTTCAATAGTGCCAGTCTGCAAATAATATCGCACTCTCCACCCTTTTCCAAAATCTTCTCCAGAGCTTCAAAAAGAAATCTATCTTTTTTCTCTTCTCCTATAAAATAGTCATAGGATTCAAAGGTAAGGTAGGCCAGAATCACCTGTTCCCGTCCTCCTTGACTTAAATATTCCTGCAATATTTTCAGTCCTTGTGGATGTGCATACCTGGTAAACATGCTATAAAGCAGAATCTTTTCTTCCAATCCATAACAGTCCACCGCAAATCCCATGGCGCGCTCCCACAGCCACACCATTTCCTTCACCGGTCCCTCAAAGTGTTTTACCAGATAGCGCAAAAGCACTTCATCATATACCCCTGTTTGAACAATATACGACGCCAGCAGGAGCATTTCTTCTTCATATTCAAATTCTAATTTTAAAATCATCTGGCTGCACAAACGGAGTAAAATAGGAATATCAATATTTTCATATCCATATTCACATACCAGGTCATAGGCGCCCAAAAACATATCCTGTTTTACCAAAATCGTAATCAACAGCCTCTTATTTACCTTGGCAAATCCCCTGAAATCCATATCTCGAAGAGATTCTCTCAGATTTCGGTTATCCATCTGGGACTCATAATACAATAGAAGTCGTTTTCTCACATCCTGTCTATATTCATCCGTAAAGATATCTTCATCTAAAATTGCCTGGAAATTCTCGCTATTCTGCTCATTAATGGGACATTCGTGTTTTAATTCTCCGCAGGTATGCAGCAACATTCCTGGATACTTTCTCCCATCCTGTAAAAGTTTTCCTGATAACTCCTCTACATCCAAAAGAGGGTGGATATTGTAATCTACCGTTGCCACATAACGCCTCTGACAGCTATCCTCAAAAAGGATGGCTGCATCCTTGGTATAAAGAGAGATATAAGCAGTCTTATCTGCACACAGATATACTTGTTCTTTTTTCATAGAAGCATGTTTCACAATCACACGCCTAATCTTAGGGTCATCGCAATAAATTCTCTGGGTAAACAATACCTTTGCCAGAGCAGACCTAACATTTTCATCTTTGGAATCCACACAGAACTCCTGATAAACTACTGCAAAGTCTTCGTTCATTCTGCCTTCCTTGATTTTTTCGTAGGCAAAAGTCTCCATTTTATTTCGATAAGCCTGGTAAGTTTCTGGGTCTAACTCTTTATTCCGAATAACATTGCTATATACAAAGGCTTTTTTCTTATCACTTAGAGTATTATTGTAACCAAAATACAACCGAATCACCTTTGGGAGAACTTTTTGATAGTTCCTACTCATGGTTTCTATATAATATTCATATAAGCCTGTAATTTTCAGCTGGGATAATACAGCCAGCTCATACCAGCGGAAATACTCCTGTTTCCTTGGCTCTCCTTTCATAATCAGCTTACAGATTTCTTTTACCATCTGAGAGGAAGGATACTGTTCATAGGCATATTCCAAAATTTCATATACCTTCTGAGAGAATCCTTTCATCTGTCCTGCCAGATCTGCTGCCCGAAACGCCATCTCTTCTGTGAGAATGTTATATTTCTTTGCAAATAAGAATACTTGAATGGTAAATCCATTCATCTTGCGGAATACAGCGCCGTCTTCTGCTGCCAGATGACACGCCATAAGGTATAAAAATGGACTTCTGCATCCGATTCTATATTGTTCTTCTAAAAAAAACATTTTTCTAGATTGAGTCCGCATGGCCTCAGAATCCATCTGGATAATCATATATAACAATAAAGAACTATCTACTCTACGCTGATGAAGCTGCCGTAATCTGGCGGTAACATTTTCCTTTAGCTGGGTACTTCGTTCTGAACACTCATTCAAATACAAAAAAGCACCTTCTAATTCTTCTTCTTGCAACATTCTTTGATTCTTTTCTAAAGAATCCAGCAGCCTTCTGGCCTCTTCCTTTTGATCTTTTATCACATATACATAGGCTTCAAAAAGCTGGCACTCAATAGAGTAATATCCATTTTCCTTTAACTCTTCCAATAAGTCCAGCATATGTGTACTCCAGGTTTGCGCATCTATGCGTCCAAGTTTCATGTCCAGCATTTCCCTTGCTGCCTGCAGCCTTTTTTTCTTCTCATAAGCAGTGACATTTACCTGAATCCTACTGCTTTTAGATGCCATAATTTCATAGGTAATAGTTTCATAAACCGTCTTAATCTGAATCCTTCCAAAATTATTACCTTTTCCAAGACCATCTCTTCGGATAATATATTCCAGGTCATAAACACTTCCAATAAAATGTCCATCCTGAATGGAGGTCTTCTCTACCTCCAAAAAATCTCCTTCTGTCTGAATCTCTGCCCTTAAAAATCCCCAGCCACTTCTTCGTATCCGCAAAGTATCTTTCAGGGAAGTCTGCACCTCATATAATTCCAGAGATTCTTTTTCCATACTCAGAGTTACAGGTTTCTTAAATCCTGCTCCTATGAGAAATTCCTCCAGATTCTGATAGGGGACCGGTGCCTGTGCTAGCGCCTCATAATAAGGCAACAATTCTTCTCTTCCTTTTAAGAGCTGTACAAAAGAAGTGTCTGTAAATAACTGATATGCTTCTCTGAAATCATCTTTTGCAAGCTCTACAAACTCTTCTAAAGTTCCCACAGTCCCCTGTGAAGTTCGAACTTCTGGTTTCTTAACAGTAATAGAAAAAGGCACCCTGTATTCTCCTATACTGGTGCTTAATACAATTTCTCCTTCGATTTTATCCTGGCCTTCTAATCCAGCAGCATCAACTCCATAAGGAAGCTTCACTTTATCTCCTGAAAATTTTTCTTTTCCCAAAAGTAATCTTCTGTGAGTAGAATACGCCATTCCTTTGATTCTTCTATGATCCCCTGCCAAAAACTCCAGTTCTCCCCGAAACTTCTCTTCTGGCAAGATATCCAGCACGATTTCAGTAGCTGACAGCTCTAATTCTGGCACTTCGTACTCAAACCGTCCGTTTATCAATTGTTCCATTCGTGTCTTCAAATTATCACCCTTACCCTGTCTAGTATATTCCTAAATTCTATATTGAATCCTTGATAACAATCTGCTACTATGAATTATACACTACAAAGTAATGCTGTGCAACGTACAATCCACAGCCAGAACCTGGAAAACAGAAAGAGAGGCGTACCCATGCTAAAACATAAAGACCATTTCCATGGCAGTGACCTGGAAAAAATTGAAGAAATCTACCATATTCGAAAAGAGGACATTACCAGCTTTTCTGCAAATGTAAATCCTCTCGGCATCTCTCCCATGCTCAGGGATACACTTTCAAAACACGTAGATGCCATTTCTACTTATCCTGACCGTGATTATACAAAACTTCGCAAGAGCATCTGTGCCTATACTGGCGCTGAATTTGACAATATTATTGTGGGCAATGGTTCTACTGAGCTGATTTCCCTATTCATTCAGACTACTCAACCCCAGAAGGCGCTGATTTTAGGACCTACCTATTCAGAATATGAACGTGAAATTGCCCTGCAAGGGGGACAAACTCTTTATTACCCTTTGAAAGAAGAGGACTTATTCCAGATAAATGTGGAAGATTTTTGCAACCAGCTGAATGACAGCCTGGATCTTCTGGTACTGTGTAATCCTAATAATCCTACTTCTACAGCGATTACCAGAAAAGAAATGCGAAAAATTCTGGATCGTGCTATGCAGTACGGAATTTCTGTTATGGTAGATGAAACTTATGAAGAGTTTACTGATGCAGGAAGCAAAATTTCTTCCATTCCGTTGACTAACAATTATAATAATCTTATTGTTTTAAGAGGAATTTCTAAATTTTTCGCTGCTCCTGGACTGCGTCTGGGATATGCAGTTACCGGAAATCCTGATTTGCTAAAATACATCAATACCAAGAAAAATCCCTGGACCATTAACAGTCTGGCCGAGATTGCAGGATGTATTATGTTTTCAGATAAAGAATATATTGAAAAAACAAGAGCTCTCATTACCAGTGAACGGAATCGTCTGTATGACTTACTGAACACCTGGGAATATGTCAAAGTATATCCTTCCTGTTCCAATTTCCTTCTGGTAAAAATTTTGAGAGAAGATGTGACTTCTGAAATGGTATTTGATCATTGCATCCGAAAAGGACTAATGATTCGTGATTGCTCCACGTTTCCGTTTCTTGATAACTCCTTTATACGGTTCTGCGTCATGAGTCCAGAGAAAAATAATGCGTTGATGGAGGCGTTAAGGGAATTGGACTTATAATAGTAGAAGAACTGGCTATGATGTGCTTACCATAACCAGTTCTCTTCTATTTCTTAAAATTTCTCTCCTGAAAGCAATTCATAAGCCTCAATGTACTTATCAACAGTCTTTTTCACCACTTCATCCGGAAGCAAGAAGTCACTGTCTGGATTTGCTTTTAACCAATCACGCACATACTGCTTGTCAAAGGAAGGCTGTCCCTGTCCTGGTTTATAACCTTCTAATGGCCAAAATCTGGAACTATCTGGTGTCAGCATCTCATCTCCTAGAACCACTTCTCCGTTCTCGTCCAGACCAAACTCAAATTTAGTATCTGCAATGATGATATTTTTTGTCAGTGCATATTCTGCACATTTTTTGTACAGTGCAATGGTATAATCACGAAGTTTCTCTGCATACTCCAGTCCTTTTCCCGGATATGCTTTTTCAAGAGTTTTCACTGTCGCGTCAAAAGAAACATTTTCATCATGGTCACCGATTTCTGCTTTTGTGGACGGTGTATAAATAGGTTCCGGCAGCTTATCAGATTCCTGTAAGCCTTCCGGCAGGGAAATGCCGCATACCGTACCATTTTCCTGGTAACTTGCCCATCCGCTTCCTGTAATATAGCCTCTGACAATACATTCTACAGGGAGCATTTCCAGTTTTTTACAAAGCATCACATGGTTCTGAAACTCTGGCTGTCTAAAATATTCCGGCATATCCTCCGTATCTGTGGAAATCATATGATTCGGAACAATATCTTTTGTAAAATCAAACCAGAACTTAGACATTTGGGTGAGAACCGCACCTTTATCTGTAATCTTATTTTTCAGAATGTAATCAAATGCAGATATTCTGTCTGTCGCATACATTACAAGCTGATCGCCAATATCGAAAATCTGACGCACTTTACCTTCTTTAAATGGTTTATATTCCTGCATAATTTCACCTTTCCTCTTCTTTCTTTTTTCCACTACATAATATAGCGGATTATGCTTTCTTGCAATAAATTTTTTCAAAAAAAGAGAAAAAACTTTACTGGAAGTCAAACAAGGACATCTGATTCGATTTCGGCAATTTTCCAAAAAGTCCCAGATCATTCATTAGATCAATGGTGGACGTTGTTACTTTTGTTCTGTTCCTGAAATCATCCAGGGAAAGGAATGGACCTTCCTCTGCTGCTGCCACTACAGCATCTGCTGCCCTGTCCCCAAGACCTTCTATGGTATCTAGCGCAGGCATGAGTTTATCATCTATAATCTGAAATGTATGAGCATTCGCCTTGTAAATATCAATGGGCACAAACTCAAATCCTCTTGCATACATTTCCTGTACAATCTTCATATCTTTATAAGTATCTTGTTCTTTCTTACTCAAAGTATCTTTCCGTTTCTCATAGTCATCCATAAAATACTCCAGTTTTTCCTTTCCCTGACACATGAGTTCATAGGAAAACGCTGTGGCACGAATACTAAAATAAGATGCATAATAAGCTAGTGGATAAAAAATCTTACAGTAAGCAATCCTCCATCCCATCATAACATAAGCAGCTGCATGGGCCTTTGGGAACATGTATTTAATCTTTTTGCAAGATCCAATATACCAATCTGGCACATCATGCTTTTTCATTTCTTCTTCCCATTCCGGCTTCAGACCTTTTCCTTTACGAACACTTTCCATAATGGTAAATGCCTGTCCATGCTCCAGTCCTTTGTTAATGAGATAGATCATAATATCATCTCGAGTACAAATACAGGTGGTAATGGTTGCAGTTCCTGATTTGATCAAATCCTGTGCATTGCCAAGCCACACATCTGTTCCGTGGGATAAACCAGAAATACGCACCAAGTCTGAAAAAGAAGTTGGATTCGCATCAATTAACATCTGCATAGCAAAATCGGTTCCAAACTCTGGAATTCCCAGACAGCCAAGAGGACATCCACGGATATCCTCAGGGGTCAGTCCAAGGGCTTCTGTACTTTTAAACAATGACATAACCTCCTTGGAATCCAAAGGAATTTCCCTGGCATTGATACCCGTTAAGTCCTCCAGCATACGAATCATAGTCGGATCATCGTGTCCCAGAATATCCAACTTTAACAAGTTGGAATCAATGGAATGGTAATCAAAATGTGTAGTGATAATGTCACTACTCATATCATTTGCCGGATGCTGCACTGGGGTAAATTCCTCAATATCCCACCCAATAGGCAGTACAATGATTCCTCCCGGATGCTGTCCTGTAGTTCTACGCACACCAGTACACCCTTGAACAATACGGTTAATCTCACAGTTTCGCTTTCTCTGTCCCCGCTCTTCATAATAATTTTTCACATAACCAAAGGCTGTTTTTTCAGCCAAAGTTCCAATAGTTCCAGCCTTAAAAGTCTGTCCGGCACCAAAAATAACCTCTACATACCGGTGGGCTTTTCCCTGATAATCACCGGAAAAGTTCAAGTCAATATCCGGCTCTTTATCTCCTTTAAATCCCAGGAAGGTTTCAAAAGGAATATCAAATCCCTCTTTTATCAAAGGCTCTCCACACACAGGACAGTTCTTATCCGGCATATCACAGCCCGCTCGTCCAGAATATTCCCGAACCTCAGGGGAATCAAAATCTGCATAGTGACATTTGGAGCAATAATAATGAGGACTTAGAGGGTTTACCTCTGTAATTCCTGACATGGTTGCTGCAAAAGAGGAACCTACAGACCCTCTAGATCCCACTAGATAACCATCACTGTTACTCTTCCATACCAGCTTCTGGGCAATCATATACATAACCGCATAGCCATTAGAAATAATAGAATTTAACTCCCTTTCCAGACGTTCTTCTACCATTTTAGGAAGCTCTTCCCCATAGATTTCATGAGCTTTGTTATAACAGATTTCTCTTAGCATAGCATCCGAGTTTTCAATGACAGGAGGACATTTACCTTTGTGAATCGGGGAAATTTTTTCCACCATATCTGCAATCTTATTAGGATTTTCAATGACAATTTCCTCTGCTTTTTCTCTTCCAAGATAAGAAAATTCCTCCAGCATCTCCTCTGTAGTACGAAGATACAAAGGCGCCTGGTCATCCGCATCATCGAAACCTTTTCCGGCCATGATAATTCTTCGGTAAACTTCATCCTCCGGATCAAGAAAATGCACATCACAGGTAGCTACCACCGGCTTATTAAATGCTTCTCCAAGCTTCACAATTTTCCTGTTAATTTCCTTTAAATCCTCCTCTGAATTTACATCAGAACGGTCTTCATTTCGTATCATAAAGGCATTATTCCCCAAAGGCTGAATCTCCAGATAATCATAAAAATTCACTAATCTGGCAATCTCAGGCTCTGGCCTTCCGTTTAACACAGCTTGGTACAATTCCCCTGCTTCACAGGCTGATCCAATCATAAGACCTTCCTGATATTTCAAATACAAGCTCTTAGGAACACGAGGCCGTCTGTGGTAATAAATCAGATGGGAATCTGATATCAGGTGGTACAGATTTACCCTTCCCACATCATTTTTTGCCAGAATAATAGCATGATAAGTAGGCATTTTCTGTACAGATGACACAGATACAGCACCTTTTTCATTTAATTCATCCAGATTGGTAATATCCCGTTCCTCACACATAGGAATAAATTTTTCAAAAATCTCTGCCGTACAAGCCGCATCATCTACTGCCCTGTGATGGTGTTCCAGAGAAACTCCCACTGCTTTTGCCACGGTATCCAGCTTAAAACGATTTAATTGAGGTAGCAAAAATCGTGCCATTCCTACTGTATCTACAATGGTATCTTCCCTTTCAATCCCCAAATCCTCATAGTTTTTCTGAATAAAGCTCATATCAAACTCTGCATTATGCGCCACCATAACACAACCACGGCAAAATTCTTCAAATTTAGGCAAAATTACATCAATAGTCGGAGCGTCTTTTACCATATTGTCATTAATACTGGTCAACTGTTCAATACGGAAAGGAATGGGAATCTGTGGATTTACAAATTCAGAAAACCGTTCCGTAATCTTTCCATCCACTACTTTTACTGCACCGATTTCAATAATCTTATCCTTCATAGCAGAAAAACCCGTGGTTTCAATATCAAACACCACAAACGCATCCTGAAGGCTTTGTCCCTTGCTATTTTGTACAATGCCTTTTAGATCATCTACCAAGTATGCCTCTACTCCGTAAATCACCTTAAAATCTGCCTCCTGGGGTACCACACCACCCCAAGCGTCAAAACAATGATTTGCCTCCGGAAAGGACTGTACCACGCCATGATCTGTAATCGCAATGGCCTTATGTCCCCATTCATAGGCTCTCTTAATCAAGGATTTTGCGTCAGAAACTCCATCCATATCACTCATTTTGGTATGGCAGTGAAGCTCAACTCGCTTCTGGGGCGCATTATCAAATCTTGTATTCTGGAAGCTGGAAATCTTCTTGATTCCCACTATAGAACCAATGGTAAGCTCACTGTCAAACCGGTCAATCGTGGTAATTCCCTTTAATTTAATAAAAGCCTTTTCCTTCACTCCTGCAGTGATTTCCTCTACCTGGTCATTTCTTGCAAACATCTTCACAGTAATGGAATCCGTAAAATCTGTTACAGAAAAAATAATAATAGTCTTTTCATTGCGAATTTCTCTTTTTTCCAGAGTCATAATCTGTCCCCGAATACACACTTCTCCCATTTCTGATTGAATGCTTTCCAGAGGAATCGCTTCATCCTCAAAATCTCTTCCATAGAGTACATCAGGATTGTCAGAACGCTTTACGCTGCGCCTGTAATCAGAAGAAAAGCTTCTGTCTCCTTTCCCACGTCCCTTGTCTTTTTGAAAGGATTTCTCTTTTCCACTTCCTTTTTCTTTTGTCTTGGTTTCTGCCTTTTTTTCTTGGGAAACTTTAGACTTTTCCCCTTTCTCCGGCACAGGCGCTTCTTCTAATAACGGCTCTTCTTTTCCTCTTCCAAAAACCGACATTTCAATAATATGAGCTGCTTCCTGTTGAATACGGATATCACTGTTTTTCCTATATTTACTTTCTTTTACTTCCTGGTATTCGGTTTCAACCTGCAGTGAAAAACCACTGCGCTCACAAAATACCTTTTCCATATATCCAATGAGTTCTTCTTCCTTGCTTTTTGCCAGAACAGTGGATTGCAGTACCATGTGCATCTCATTGGTCTTTGGAAACGTAATTACAGCATTCCGGAACATATTAAATACCAGAATGCTGTAATTTCTAAGTTCCAGGCCCATGGATGACTTGTATGCATCAAAAAATAATTCTGGTGTATACTGGCTGGACAATTGAAACTTTTCCAGCACCTTTACAGTCATAGACACGCCTCTAAAACACTGAGAAGCAATGGCCTCCTCCAGTGCATAAATATATTTTTTGTGAATCCACTGTCTGCTTCGGATATAAACTCGGATACGATCCTTTCTCTGGTTAATGGATACCTTTGTAACTACCACTTCTTTCAAAAGGGCCTTTAATTCTCCATTTAATTCCAGATTTCGGAAAACATCCAGAAATTCTTTTTCCATGCAGCACTGCCTCCATTGCTTACTTCCAATTACTCAGTTCTTCCCGAAGCACGTCCAAAAGCTGATTCTCCGGTACTTTTTTTACAATTTCTCCTTTTTTAATTAAAAGGCCTTCTCCTTTTCCTCCTGCAATCCCAATGTCTGCTTCCTTGGCTTCTCCTGGGCCATTTACAACACACCCCATGACTGCCACCTTAATATCCAAAGGAAACTCTTGTACCATGGTTTCTACTTGGTTTGCCAGACCAATCAAGTCTATCTTTGTTCTTCCACAGGTAGGACAGGATACTACTTCAATTCCGCCTTTTCTCAGATTTAACGTTTTCAAAATCCGTTTTGCGGATTTAATTTCTTCCAAAGGATCTCCTGTAAGAGATACTCGAATGGTATCGCCAATCCCTTCATAAAGAATAATACCAAGCCCAACAGCGGATTTAATGTTTCCAGAATACACAGTTCCCGCCTCTGTAATTCCCACATGAAGAGGATAATTGGTCTGTTCTGCCAGCAACTCATGGGCTTTTACACACATCATTACATCAGAAGATTTAATACTGATAACCAGATTATCATAACCTAAATCTTCAATGATTTTCACCTTGTCAAGAGCGCTTTCCACTAAGCCCTGTGCAGTAACGCCTCCGTATTTTTCCACCAGTTCTTTTTCCAAAGAGCCACTATTTACACCTACTCGTATGGGAATATTTCTGGCTTTTGCTACATCCACCACTGCTTTGATTTTATCTCTGCCCCCAATATTTCCTGGATTAATACGAATTTTATCTGCTCCATTTTCCATAGCTGCAATGGCCATTTTATAATCAAAATGAATATCTGCTACCAGTGGAATGTGAATCTGCTTTTTAATTTCTTTAATAGCTTCTGCAGCCTCCTTGGTAGGCACTGTACAACGGATAATTTCACATCCTGCTGCTTCCAAATCCAGAACCTGCTTTACTGTTGCCTCCACATCTTCTGTTTTGGTATTGCTCATAGACTGAATCAGCACTGGATTTCCACCGCCGATTTTCCTGTCCCCAATCTGTATTACTTTTGTATGTTCTCGATACATAAGGAAACCTCCCTTAGTTATGAATCTGCAATAATTTTTGTTTCAATTCCCCTTCCAGACGGTACATCTCGGCCTCTGCTGCTCTTCTTTTCTCCCGTCCTTCTCTCTGAATGTTCATCACCTCATCAAAAGTGCTGATAAGCGATTCATTGGTTTTTTGCAAGGTTTCTATATCCACAATACCTCTCTCTGATTCCTTGGCAGCTTCTACAGTAGCCAGTTTCAAAGTCTCTGCATTTTTCTGCAAAAGGGCATTGGTCATGTCTGTGACTTCTCTCTGGGCTTTTGCTGCTTCTGTAGAGTGAGCCACACCAAGGGCAATAACCATCTGACTTTTCCACAAAGGAATAGTATTTACAATCGTAGACTGAATCTTCTCTGCCATAAGCGTATCATTTCCTTGAACTAGACGAATCTGTGGCGCTGTCTGAATGGCAATCATTCTAGTAAGCTCCAAATCATGAATTTTCTTTTCAAAACGGTCACAAAGAGAATCTAAATCTTTGGCTGCCTGAGCATCCTCTGGAAGGCCGCTTATCTGTGCCTTACTCATAAGCTGGGGAAGCTCTGTGGCACGGATTTCCTCTAATTTCTTCTTTCCCGCCAGAATATACATGGAAAGCTCTTTAAAATAATTCAGGTTCAAGGCATACATTTTATCCATGATTGCTGCATCCTTCATCAACTGAATCTGGTGTTTTTCCAGCATTTCCACGATTTTGTTTACATTGGTCTCTGCTTTAGAATACTTGTTTTTCAAAGCCTCCAACTTATTACCGCCTTTTTTGAAAAATCCCATAATGCCTTTTCGTTCTTCCTCAGCATCAAAATTTTTCAATTCTGTCACAACGTTCTCCAGTAAATCCCCTACTTCTCCAAGGTCCTTGGTACGGACTTTATCCAGAGCATCCTCTGAGAAATCAGCCATCTTTTTCTGGGTTCCTGCACCATACTGAAGAATGGCTGCTGAATTGCGAATATCAATCTGTTTGGAAAAATCGTCTACCATTTTTCGCTCTTGGGGAGAAAGAATACTTTCATCCATTTCCGGCTTTGCCGGTTCTTCTTTCTTCACCTCTGCAACAGGCGCTTCCTCCTGTAAAGGTTCAAAGGTCAATGTTGGTGTTACCGTAAAATCTTTTAATTCGTCGCTCATACTCTCTTAGTTTCCTTTCTCTTTAAAATCATCCTTACCAGTTAGTCCCTCCTGAGCCAGCATGGTCTTTAGTACAGAAATATCAGAAGACACATCCCAGGCTGTTTCTTTATAGAAACTATCTAATAAATTTTCAAAGGCATCGTTAATGGTATCTAATGTATTTTCAATCTCAGTTTTTGCGCTTTGTACATGTTCTCCTGTCAATTCCTGCTTATCCAGTTCTTCATAAGCATTCAACAATTTCATGGTGGTCGGAAGATAATAATCCATGAATTTATGAAGATCATCAATCAATTCCGGATGCTGCTCCACTCTCTGAAAAATTCTCCGAATGACATTTTCCAGGTGATACATTTTATTAGAAATCTCAATTCCAGGTATCGCATCATTGCTTCTTCTGATTTCTTCGATATAACGATTTCCTGCCTCTATGGTTTTCCTTGCTTCTTCTGAAAGCTGACGCTTAGGCTCCTTTGCTTCCTGTTCTTTCATACGCTCCATATTTCTCTGTGTTTCCAGATACTGCTCATATGCATCATTACTTGCCATGAGGCAGGTATGATTCTGATCCAGATGTCCTTCCAGGAACATTCTCTTTTCAATCATTTTTGAAATATCTTTTACTACAAATTTCTCTGATTTTCGTACACTTTTGGCCAAGTCCTGAATACTTCCATATGCTTTGCCATTTAAGGTTTTTACATAAGTCCGAAATCTGGATATCTGCTTCCTGGTCACATTTCCCCAGATTGCCAGCACTGCTCCAACAGCTCCTATGGGAACTAGAACTGCAGCTGTAACTACAAACGGCTTTACTGCATAATCCCAGAGCAAAGCAACAATTCCTATAATTCCTAAGACAAAACCACTGCTTAAAGCCAGAATCAGTCCTGTAATTAAAGCGGCCAGACTAAGCCCTTTTAATTTTCTGGTATTTATAAAGAGAGCAAATTCTTCCCTTGCCTTTTGTATTCTTCTGGATGTATTTCCATAATTGCTATCCTGATAACCATTGGCTCCTGGATTTCTAAAATTTCTTGCCATATTTCCAATGGCATTTTCAAGGGTAACTCCCAAGTCTCTGTTTAAAGCACCGAAATTTCCCGTATTAATAGCATTTTCCACAATATCTTTTACATCTCTGCCCAATCTATTCCAGTCATTTCCAGACATTTTCTTCACTCCCCATTCTTTTGCTATTTCACTGGACGGTTTCTTTTGCCCGTTCCCTTAAATTATATATGAAAGATTGCAAAAAAGCAACGGAACATCTCTTGCAATTCACACGTTAAAGTTTTATAATGGTAAAAAATTCACAAAACAAACCGCAGACAGCGGCAGAATGGAGGAACTCAACATGGAGAAAAAGAACATTGACTGGTCTAATCTTGGTTTTGGATATGTAAAAACAGATTATCGTTTTGTATCTGATTTTAAAGATGGAAAATGGAATGAAGGAAGGCTAACAGAAGATGACAAAGTTGTTATCAGTGAATGTGCAGGTGTACTTCAGTACGCACAGACTGTATTTGAAGGAATGAAGGCCTATACTACACAGGATGGACGTATTGTTACCTTTCGCCCAGATTTAAATGCCAGCCGTATGGCCGATTCTGCCAGAAGACTAGAAATGCCGGTTTTTCCGGAAGACCGATTCATAAAAGCAGTGGTTGACACCGTAAAAGCAAACGCCGCTTATGTTCCACCCTATGGTTCCGGCGCTACTTTATATATTCGCCCTTATATGTTTGGAAGCAACCCTGTCATTGGCGTAAAACCTGCCGATGAATATCAGTTCCGTGTTTTCGTTACACCTGTTGGACCTTACTTTAAAGGCGGTGTAAAACCACTTACCATCCGTGTCAGCGATTTTGACCGTGCTGCACCTCACGGCACTGGGCACATTAAAGCAGGACTCAATTACGCCATGAGCCTTCATGCAATTATGGATGCTCACAATCAGGGCTTTGATGAAAACATGTATCTGGATGCTGCTACCAGAACAAAAGTAGAAGAAACCGGCGGCGCCAATTTCTTATTTATCACAAAGGATGGAAAAGTTGTTACCCCAAAATCCAACAGCATCCTGCCCTCTATTACCCGCCGTTCTCTCATGCATGTTGCAAAAGAATACCTTGGTCTGGAAGTAGAAGAACGTGAAGTATATCTGGAGGAAGTAAAGGATTTTGCTGAGTGCGGACTATGTGGTACTGCTGCTGTTATCTCTCCTGTAGGTAAAATCGTAGATCATGGAAAAGAAATTTGTTTCCCAAGTGGTATGGAATCCATGGGTCCTGTAACTCAGAAGCTCTATGATACTTTGACAGGTATTCAAATGGGACGCCTGGAAGCACCTGAAGGGTGGCTAAAAGTAATTGAATAAAAAAGCCTGAAATGATAAAAGGGCCTGCTGTATCAAGCTAACACAACATACTGCCTGATACAGGAGCCCTTTTTTGTTACACTTTTTATATCCCTTTTGCCCAGATAAATCCATGGGCTGGAATCAATACATCTTTTAGTTCCATAGTTTCTCTGCTTATAAGATTCTCATAGATGCCATCTTCCTGCATCCATGCGATTCTGTCACTAGTGCTGAAATTGAAAATCCCAAAGAATTTCTCTCCAGCCCTTTCTCTCATAATACAAAGAATCCCATTGTCATGCACATCATAAGTATACACGCTGGCAGAAGAATCAAACACGGTTTCTTTCTTACGCAATTTTTCCAGTTTATCCAGATCCTGGAATATTTTTCCTTCTACAGTAGAAGTATCGTTCCTATTCTTTGCAAGTTCCCAGTGGAATGCTCCTCTATGGATATAACGAGAATCCTCCTGCTTCAAAGGGTTCTCTTTATAGGTGTAATCATTTACCTGTGCAATTTCATCCCCACTGTACAACATAGGGATTCCCGACTGTGTAAGCATATAGGCATGAAGCATGAAATCTAACTGAAGGGCTGCCTTCATTTTCTCTTCATTTCCTTCAAATCCGGCGCTTTCCACACCACACATAGAAGCTGTAGTTCCGCAAAATCTTGCATCCTGTGTTATCGGGTCGTCATTATAAAGTTCTCCCCTGCTGACACTACCCTCATATCTGCCTGTATAGAAATCATTTAAAAATCTCTTATGAGATACTTCTTCCATACCCCAGTTTTTCAAGGTATCAAAATCTAATCCCCAGCCAATATCATCATGGCACCGCAAATAATTCAAAAAAGTGTATTCCTTTGGCAACTGATTCACAACATCCATCTGCTGTTTTAAAAGACGGATATCCTCTGTAGCAAGGCTATGCCAGGTGGTTGCCATGGTTGTTACATTATAGAGCATATGACACTCTGGCTTCTCTACGGTTCCAAAATAAGGAACTACTTTTTCCGGCTCCATAACTACTTCTCCCAGAAGAATTACACTCGGACACACAATTTCACTAATGATACGCATCATACGCACAATGGTATGTACCCTTTCCAGATTTCTGCATGAAGTTCCTAATTCTTTCCAGATATATGGTACAGCATCAATACGGACAATATCAATTCCCTGATTTGCCAAAAACAAGAAATTGTACATCATTTCATTAAACACTCTTGGATTTTTATAATTTAAATCCCACTGGTAAGGATAAAAAGTGGTGAGTACATAATGATTGATTTCCTGTAGATAGGTAAAATTACCTGGGGCTGTGGTAGGAAATACCTGGGGCACCGTTTCTTCGTATTTTCTGGGAATTTCATTGTTATCATAGAAAAAGTAGCGGCTCATGTATTCCCCGTCACCCTGTCTGGCTCGCTTTGCCCACTCATGGTCCTCAGAAGTATGGTTCATCACAAAATCCATGCATACATTCATGTCTTTTTGATGACACTTCTCTGTAAGCCTTGCTAAATCTTCCATGGTACCAAGTTCTGGCTTCACCTTACGGAAATCAGCCACTGCATAGCCGCCATCAGAACGTCCCTGGGGAGAATCCAAAAATGGCATCAAATGAACACAATTTACATTGCAGGATTTTAAATAATCCAGTTTTTCCTGTACACCTTTGATATTCCCTGCAAAATTATCAATGTAGAGCATCATACCCAGCATATCATTTTTCTTAAACCAGTCCGGATTTTTTTCTCTTTTTTCATCCCTATTTTTAAGACTTGCTTTTCTGGCCTGATAAAATTCATACATCTGAGAAGTAAGCTCCGCAAACATTGCTTCATTTCCATACAATTCCATGTATAACCATCTTAGTTCATCATGATGAATGGCCATTCTTTTTTGAAACCTGTCATCCTTTTTTTTCATGTTCCTTCTCCTATTAATAGTTTCTCTACTGGCCCTGTAAGCTGTTTTTTCAAACCATATACCACATGGCTTAACACATACTGACCTTCATTCACAAAAATTTCTATCAGGTTTTCATCCACAAGAATGTCCAGATGATATGTTCCACAAAGCTTCGGTGTCTTTGCTGTGAGTCTGTAACCTTGCAAGGAGTCAAAAACATGACTTCTATCTGTCTTTACACAATCATCTTCTATGGCAATCTCATACCCTCCAATGTTCAGTGTTTCTCCTTCTTTCATAACAGACTTTATGCAAAAAGGCTTTGTCCAATCCAGCTTCTCCTGATCCACCACTTCTACGGACCAATAATGTTCCACCTGCGGATGCATTCTAAAATAAATATGTTCATTCCGAACTTCTACTACTCTTGGAGTACACATCATTCCATTCCATGCACTGCGCTCTCCTGTACTCTCTACAGGTTTTGGCATACGCATCCACGCCATCATCACACGATTTCCATCTTTATCTATATTAGTTTGAGGTGCATACAAATCCAGTCCATAATCAATAAACTGATAGGTATCCCGCATAGAAAGTTCACATTTTTCTTCCTGGAATTCTACCAGAGCACAAATAGAATTATGAGGATACTCCAGCCCATCTTCTAAGATGTGCATAGGAGAACCTTGAAATACATACTGTCCCTGTACTTCAAAAAGATCCGGACATTCCAGAATCGTTCCGAAATTTTTATGAGCATACTGGGTGATATATTCCCAATTTATGCCATCCTGACTTTTGAAAAACAGAACCCGTCCCTTTTTACCGGAAATGGTGCTTCCTAAAATCATATAGTAAGCATCTTGGTATTTCCACACTTTCGGGTCTCTGGTATGGGTAGCATGTCCTATTTTTTCATCCTGGATGACTGGTATAATCTGTTTCTTGGTATTCTTATTATCAAAAGAAAAACCATCTTCTGAAATCAGCATAGCCTGGCTGGTAACAAAGTTCTCATTTTTTGCATGATGAATATCTTCTTCCTCTTCTTCCAGATATCGCACTGCAGAATAATAAAGACATAGCTTTCCATCTTTTTCCACAGCACTCCCAGAAAATATCCCGTTTCTGTCATATGGTTTTGTAGGATACAATGCTACACCTAAATGAGTCCAATGCAGCAAGTCTTCGCTTACCGCATGTCCCCAATGCATGGTTCCCCATTCTGGAGCATAGGGAAAATACTGATAAAACAAATGATAGGTCCCCTGATAATAAATAAATCCATTGGGGTCGTTAATCCAGTTTCCAGGTGCTTTTATATGTAATGTGTCTTTTATCATAACCAGATACTCCCTTTTCTAAAAATCATACTGTTATTTCACTGCGCCTGCTACTACACCGCTGATAATCTGTTTCTGTAGAATTACATAAAGAACCAGAATCGGAATCACACAAAGAAGCAATCCTGCCATAATAGTTCCATAATCCGCTGAATAAGTTCCATAGAAGCTATAGGTAGACAATGGCAGTGTAAGCAGCTTTTTATCTGTCAGAACCAAGGAAGGCAAAAGGAAATCATTCCAGAATGCCATGGAATTTAAGATTGCCATTGTGGAAATAATTGGTTTCAAAAGAGGAAATACAATCTTAAAATAGGTCTGGCTGTGGGTACAACCATCAATATAAGCTGCTTCCTCCAAAGCAATAGGAACACTTCCTTTAATAAATCCATGGAACATAAACATAGACATTGCCATGGAAAAACCAGTATGCATAAAAATTAACGTTGCTCTGTGATTTAATATATTTAGTGTACCGCCATAAATACTTACCAGAGGAATCATAATTGCCTGGAACGGAATAATCATAGATGCCACCATAAAAGAAAAGGTCAGCTTGGAAATCTTATTATTGTGGCGCACAATATAGTATGCCAGCATGGATGCTAACAACGTTACCAACAAGGTAGCTGTAACTGTTACAACCAGGGAATTTCCGAAAGCCCTTGGGAAATCCATCTGTGTAAATGCTTTTACAAAGTTATCAAAAGACAGACCTTTAATGGTAAACAGCCAGGAAAAAGGGCTTTTAATAATATCTCTTTTCTGTTTCAGAGAGTTAATCAACACCATTACAAACGGGAACATATATGCCACAAACAAAACAAGTAATGCTGCTGTAGAAAGCATATTTGTTATTTTTTTCTTCTTTCCACCAATCTGTGTGTCTTTATTCATTACGCTTCAACCTCCCTCTTCTTCGTGAAATATACCTGTAAACCACTAATGCAGGCTACAATAACAAACAGGATAAATGCTTCCGCCTGTCCTACGCCAAACTGTCTGGACGTAAATGCTTTTTCATATACATGCATGGCTGCCATCTCGGTGGTTCCATAAGGAGCGCCTGCTGTCAGAGAAAGGTTTACATCATAGACCATAAATGCTCTAGATAAGGTAAGAAACAGACAGATTGTAATAGAGGACATCATAAGAGGCATAATAATATTTTTTAATTTTACCCATCCTGAAGCACCATCAATATTCGCTGCCTCCATAACATCTTTGCTCAATCCCATGAAGCCGGCCACATAAATCAGAATCATATATCCTGAAAGCTGCCATACAGAAACTACTACCAGCGCAAGAAATGCTTTGTCTGGATCAGACAACCAGGAAGCCTCAAAGAAAGACCAGCCTGTGCTCTCTCCAATATTTACGAATACTCTAGAAAATACAAACTGCCAGATATATCCCAATACAATACCACCGATTAAGTTTGGTGTGAAAAATCCTGCCCGAAAGAAGTTCTGGCCTTTGATTCCTCTGGTAAGCAAATAAGCAATGGCAAAAGCCAGCACATTTACCAAAATTACCACTGCAATTACATATTTAAAGGTCAGTCCCAGAGAATTCCAGAACTGGGCATCCTTTATCACTCCAGCAAAGTTGGCAAGCCCGATAAAGTTTTTCTCTTTCGCCACTCCATTCCAGTCTGTCAGGGTAAGATATACACCATACAGAAACGGCACCATTACCACTGCGACGAAACAAAACAGTCCAGGTAATGCAAATATACAAAAGTCTTTTTTATTATTACTTGATTTCATAGATTCCGCCTTCTTTCTCTAACTATTTTTGCTCTGCCCAATATTTTTCAATGGATTGTGTTAATTCTTCCCTGTCACTTCTGCCTGCCAGATATTTTTGCATGGCAGCTCCAAGCACTGCCCAATGATCATTTGGAACAATGGCAGAAGCATTAAAAGTTTTTCCTTCATGGGCCTTTTCATAAATATTACGACTTAATGGATCTTTTGGCTCATAAGGATTGTTCTGGAAAGATGGTATAATGCTGGCAGATTTTACAATCATCTGCTGTCCGATTTCACTGTAAACCATCCAGTTGAGAAATTCTTTTGCCGCTGCTTGTTCATTTTCAGTGGCAATCTGTCCGTCTATCATAATCTGCTTGGAAGGTGAAGCCTGAATCTTAGAATTGACAAAATCCTCTGTGTCATTATTCAGGAAATAAGGAAGGAAACCATATGCATCCTCCTTTTCAGCACCTGCTTCTTCCAGGTTCGGCCATGCCCAGTTTCCATTAAACCAGAAAGCGGTTTTACCATCCGCCAAGTCAATGGCCATTTCATCATAATCTGCTCCTAGAGGGTCTGCTTTTGCCACATTGTATTCTCTCAATACGTCAAACATATCCAGGAATTGTCCCAAGCGCTCATAGTTTTTCAAATCCAGTGTACCATTCTTGATACTCTCAATGGCAGCCTGGGCTCCAGGTGAAGTCCCATCTTCTGTCTCATAAATATATTGGAGTTGATGTGCGCCTAAAGACCAGTCCTCTTTTGCCACAGAGATTGGCCTCTCCATGCCTGCCTCTTTCAGCTCTTCTAAAATCCCTTTAAAATCATCCAATGTGGTAATGGATTCTGGATCAAACTCTTTTCCCAAGGTTTCCTCAATCACAGCTTTATTATAAATGATTCCTCTTCCCTCAATACAAAGTGGAAAACTGTACACCTTACCACCAACCTTTGTCATATACTCTTCCGCCTCCTGAATCCAAGGCTCAGAAGAAAGGTCCAGCGCCTTCTCCTCGGCCAGAGCAATTACGTCTGTGGTATCCAGAATTGCCATGGTTGCAGGAGTTCCAGAATTATAAAGGCTTACCACCTTAGTGTAAGGAGAATCGCCATCTGTTACTGGCATTACTTCAATATGTACCCCTGATTTTTCCTCAAACTGTGCTGCCATCTCCTCCAGAGCATTTTGAATCTCTGCCTTGGAATTCAGCAGAGTAATGCTTGTTCCTTCCAGTCCTGCATCATACTGAAACGTATCTATGGAGGTGTCAATCACCTCTTTCTCCTCCACCTCATTCGGGTCATCCGGATCACTAGCAAATCCAAAAGTACATCCAGTAAGCGCTGTGGATGCCATTACAGCAGCAAGTGAAAATGCCATTACTTTTGTCACTACTTTTTTCTTCATTTTCTTCCTCCTCTTTCTCTAGTATTTTCCTGCCTTTTCTTTGTTCTTGTTTTCGTTTTGTAACCGGTAAAGTAACCGGTTACTTTGTGCTTTTATACTAACACAACACATTCTTTTCGTCAATCATTTGAGCCACCTTTTTTCTCTTGTTTTCAAACTTTGTAAAAAATATATGATTTCTTTCCTTCCACTTTGGTAACAATGTATAAAACCGGTTACTTAACCGATTACTTCTTGTTCTCCTTTAAAGTTTCTGTTATACTTTTGTCAATGACATCTCAAAACTATCAACGAAAAGAGGTTCTTATGAGACAGAAAAAAAATGTAACCTTTGATGATATTGCAAAATATACAAACTTTTCAAAAACCACGATTTCCCGATATTTCAACAATCCAGATTCTCTTACTCTGGAAAACCAGGAAATCATTTCCAAAGCCCTAGTGGAATTAAATTATAAAGAAAACAAGGTTGCGCGGATTTTAGCAAATGGAAATACCGAATTTATCGGCATCGTTATTCCTAATTTACACAACCACTATTATTCTGAAATGCTAAATCAGATTCTTCAGACCTATGAACAGTTTGGCTATAAATTTCTTGTATTTATTGGAAATGAACACGCTGATACAGAGCGACAGTATATTCAGGAATTGCTAGCCTATAAAATCGAGGGCTTAATTATTTTAAGTTTTACGATTCCTTCAAAAGAACTGGCAAATTTGCACATTCCTATTGTCACCATTGAGCGGGAGGACCAGTATGTGTGCAGTGTAAACACAGATAACTATATGGGCGGAGTGCAGGCTACCAGCCTTCTGGTAAGCCATCACTGTGATGTTTTTATCCATATTAATACTCCTACTGCACCGGATATTCCTGCCTACGGGCGTATCAGAGGATTTCTGGATATCTGCAGGGAAAAAAATCTAAATCATCGGATTATTTATAAAAATCTGGGAAATACCTATGAAGCAATGCGAAAAAGTCTAACAGAAGTGCTGGATGAATTAGAGAGAGATTATCATGGTTTGAAGAAAGGTATCTTTATTTCCAGTGATACCCATGCCAACGTGTTTTTGAATCTTCTGATTCAGAGATACGGTAATCTCCCCTCTGATTACTATCTTGTGGGATTCGATGATTCTCCTATCTCTACCGAGGCGGTTATCCCTATCAGTACCGTTGGACAGCATATTGACCAGATTGCTTATGAAGCCGTAAAGTTATTGGTAGAGCAGATGAATGAACGCAAGAAAAGAAAACCCACTCCTTTAGAAAAACCGGTGCATAAAGTCATTACGCCTTATTTAATCCGAAGAGAAACAACAGAAAAGGAACTGCCACACTGAAATAATTGATAGAATTCCTCTGTCACATAACTATTTTTGATAAATGATTAGATTCCTAAGATATTTTTTAAAAAATTTAATAGATGAAGCTGTCGCATTAAAATGCATCTTAATGCGACAGTCCTTAGATATACTGACCTTTAGTCCTCAGAAATAAAATATAATTCAGCTTCTTTTTCAAAATCAGCTATAGAATCAGCCCTGACTGCCAGCTTGAGCAGCAATTTCAGTTTTTCGATGTTTTCCAGGTTCTCTATCTTTTCCTGTAGTTCTGCCGGAATATCACCTAATTCTTCCAAGAATTCTAAAACTGCTTCCTGCCGACCTTCAAGTCTCCCTTCCGGCTTTTCTTAATATCACGAATAGAATTCTGGAATTGATTCACCAATTCATCTCCAAAATCCTCTTCGCTTTCTTTAAGATTTGCCGTCACAAACTTCAGAAACCTGACAAGTTCAGGCGGAACACATGTATCCGGCAGTGACTCATAATCCTCTCCACTTTCTAAAGATTCCATTACCATCTGGCTGTGATAATACCTGCTTCGCTTTCCAAGTGCTTTCTTCTTTTGTACCTGCATTTCTACGTTATAATGCGTATGATTTTCATCTTCTGCATAAATGTCCAAACGAACCCCTCTATATTCTGGATGATAAATCACACTCTTTTCCTTACTGACCACTACATGGTTAATTGGAAATCCAAGTACCATTTCAAGAAAGCCTTTGCAATTTTCTTCCACCTGCATAACTGCACCAAAAAGAAAATTATCTATAATTGTCAAGTTCTGTAATATTTTTCGTTTCTTCATATTTCCTCCGGTTCTACAGAGGAATTCTATACAAGGATTATAGCATGCTATTATGAGAAAAACTATATATTTTTGCTGCTAACATGTGGATTTATATGAGAATCACACTCTCTCATAAGTCCTGAACTCATACTCAATATCAAAATAGGTCTGTTCCTCACTTCTTTCTGTGACTTTCCACTGTGCATCCTCGTCTAAATTCGGGAAGAAGGTATCTGCCTCATAGGCAAAGTCAATCTTTGTCACATGCGCCTTGTCACAGTATGGCAGCATCTGCCTGTAAATGCTGTCGCCGCCGATTACATAGACATCTTCTGACTGATATTTTTTAACTTCTTCCAATGCTTCTTCAATGCTGTGGACAACCACTGCATCCTTTGCTTTGTAATTTTTATCTCTGGTGATCACAATGTTCACTCTGTTTTTCAACGGAAGACCTCCCGGAAAACTTTCCAGTGTTTTCCTTCCCATAACAACCACTTTCCCTGTGGTGGTGGTTCTGAAAAATTTCATATCTGCCGGAATGCTCACCAGCAGTTTATTTTCTTTTCCGATGCCCCAGTTGGCATCTGCTGCTACGATTAAGTTCATTTTTTCTCCTCTCTCACACTGCAATGGGTATATTTTTCACCTGTGTCCCTGCCTGATAATCTTCCACGATCAAATCATCTGTAGTAAATGTATAAAAATCCTTTATCTCAGGATTCAGAGATACCTTTGGTGCCGGATAAGGTGTTCTGGTAATCAGTTCTTTTACTGCATCTACATGGCGGTCATAAATATGGGCATCTGCAATCACATGTACCAGTTCTCCCGGAATCATATCGTTCACCTGGGCTACCATCATCAAAAGTATTGCATACTGGCACACATTCCAGTTATTTGCCGCAAGAACATCCTGGGAACGCTGATTCAGCACCCCATTTAAAACCAGTTTTTCACTGTTTCTTTCCTTTGTCACATTGTAAGTCATGCTGTAGCAGCAAGGATCCAGAGCTCCGCTGTGAAGATACTCAAACTGATACAGGTTTGTCATGATTCTTCTGCTGTATGGATTTTCTTTTAACTGTTTCAGCACATAATCCATCTGGTCCGTCTGCTCGCCCTTATACATAAACTTCCGTCCTACCACATCACCGTAGCAGGTACCGATGGAGCCATTTTCATCTGCCCAGGCATCCCAGATATGCGGTTTTAAATCTTTGATATTATTGGATTTTTTCTGGTAGATCCAGAGAATTTCATCCATACAGCTCTTTAACGCTGTCTTTCTGAGCGTCAGTGCCGGAAATTCTTTCCGAAGATCATAACGGTTCACCACACCGAAACGCTTGATTGTATAAGCAAATTCACCGGTATCTTCCCATTTTGGCCGGACCTTTTCACCCTTGGTATCTGTGCCGTTTTCCAGAATATCACGGCACATATCAATAAACAATTTATCTGCTAAACTCATTGTCCTGTCCTTTCTCTTATCCTGAATTACTTGGATTGCACGTTGTTCAATCATTATACCTTATTTTCTTCTATTTGACTATAACAAAATAGGAGCTGCCTCTATAAGACAACTCCCTGTAGTTTATAAAGATGTGACAAATACCACTGCAATCAGTACCGGAAGCACGTATTTGATCAGTACAGACCAAAGTCCCGCCAATTTAAAGCTTCCCTTTCCTTCATTGGTAATTTCATGAACTGCATGTTTTTTCTTCCTTCCCCAGCCAATGAAAATGCAGGCAAGAATGCCGCCGATTGGCAGAGAAACATTTGACACCAGATAATCTGCCAGATCAAAGAAACTCTTTCCGGCAATCTTGATATCACTCCAAATACCGAAGCTTAATGCACATGGAATACCAAGGCAGGTGATTAAAATACTGAAAGTAACAGCAGCCTTGGTTCTGGTCACTTTAAAGGTATTTACTGCAAAGGAAACCACCACTTCCAGATAGGCAATACTGGTGGAAACTCCTGCAAATAATACAAGGACAAAGAAAATAACGCCAAATATTCTTCCGCCCGGCATCTCTCCAAATACAGTAGGAAGGGTCTGGAACATCAGGCTCGGGCCACTTTCTGGGTCAAATCCAAATGCAAATACGGCCGGGAGAATGGCAAAACCTGCGATCATTGCCACCAGTGTATCGAAGAAAGCAATGCTTCCTGCACTTTTTACAATATTCTGGTCTTTTCCAAGGTAAGCTCCATAGGTGATGGTTGCCCCTGTTCCAAGAGAAAGAGAGAAGAATACCTGTCCCAGTGCTGATAAAAAGGCACCTGGTGTCAATTTTGAAAAGTCCGGTTTCAGGAAAAATTCGATTCCTGCTGCTGCACCCGGCAGTGTGCAGGAACGGACAACGATCACTAGCATACAGACAACCAGAAGCGGCATCATTACCTTGCAGGAGCTTTCGATTCCTTTCTGAACCCCTCTTACCACGATTAAAACTGTGATTACCATAAACACCAAATAATAAATAATCTGGCTTCCAGGATTTGCTGTAAATGCCTGGAAAAACTCTGTTCCTTTTTCAGATGCACCTGTAATGGCAGCAAAAATATAGCGGATTACCCAGCCTCCTAACACGGCATAATAAGAAAGGCCAATAAAGCTGGTGATTACTGCCAGAACACCTACACCACCCCATTTTTTATTCAGGGCTTTATAGCTTCCGAATGCGTCTTTCCCCCCTGCACGCCCAATGGTAACTTCTGCAACAATCATAGGAATTCCCACCAAAAAGATGCAGATCAGATAAACCAGAAGAAAGGCTCCCCCTCCATTCTCTCCTACCAGCATAGGAAACCGCCACAAATTCCCCATACCCACAGCAGAACCGGCTGCTGCCATAATAAAACCAAGACTGCCGGACCATTTTGCTGTTGTTTCTTTGCTTTGCGTTTGTTGACTCATATGTACCTCCTTCTTGACAATGAAACGAAAAAAAGCTCCCATCCCTGTGCCATAAAACACTAAGGACGAGAGCATTATACTTCGTGGTACCACCTTATTTTATCTCTGAATAAACAAAGACCTCTGACAGATACGGGAATCTTTTTATTCCTTATATCCTGGCGCTGTAATGGGTGCTCCCATCGCAGCCTATGCAAACATGCAGTCGGTGCGAGGCTCCAAGACCATCTTCCATTCTCTTCTCCGCACTTCTTCTCACCACCCGAAGCTCTCTTTGCCGTTTCCGAAAATGTACTCTTCTTTTCATTGCCGTTTCATTTTTATTTATGAATTTTAGTATAATCCACTTTTCTTTACTTGTCAAAAGATTTTTCAAAAAAATCTAAAACTTTACAACGCTTACAAAAAATGATACTCTTTCTTAGTAAATCTGTAAGAAACAATGTTACTCTTTACACAAGAAAACCCGAAAACTTTTTATATGTTATTTTCCCGGAAAGGAGCAGAACATGAAAAAATTTATCATTTACTTGCTGAAACCATTTTCTTTTCTTCCTGCCCTTGCTATGATGTACATTATTTTCAGCTTTTCCGGACAGACCGGAACAGAATCTG
Source organism: uncultured Bacillota bacterium (assembly GCA_905200905.1). Lineage (GTDB taxonomy): Bacteria > Bacillota > Clostridia > Lachnospirales > Lachnospiraceae > Blautia. The sequence goes on along the minus strand of CAJKMA010000002.1, from coordinate 9,381 downwards.
GAAATTTAAGCCATAAAATCAGTTATGGTATTGTCTCTGTAGCAGACCGCATCTTAGATAAAAATCTCTCTGAGTGGGAGAAACATGCCTATGCGGATAAAATTGAATTACCGGTACGGAAACTGGCACATATGACCGAATACTTTATTCTGGCCATCTGCCTTTCTTTCCCTCTTTATGTATATGGCGTCCGTGGATTTTCCCTTTTTATCCTGGCCGGACTGCTGTCTGTAGGATTTGCCTGCACAGATGAATTCCATCAGTCCTTTGTAGCAGGAAGAGGGCCTTCCAAACGGGATGTCATGATCGACAGTGCAGGTGCTCTGTTTGGTATTATTCTGGTGCAGGTCTTCTGCCATAGCTTTACCCCGAAAAAAAGACGGTGACTGGAGCTATAGCTCCAGTGACACATCTGCACTTTGAAGCAATTCCTTCTCACCGTCTTCCCGTATGACCAGCAATCTCCCATCCTCTAAGATCCTTTCTGCCTTTACTCTGCGTCTGGTTTCCCCCTGCCGTACAAAAATCCACCTTCCTGGAACAATATTTCTCTCTATATATTCCTTTGGTATTTCATTTTTATCTAGCTCTTTTAAAAGTTCATTCACGATACAGCCTGCCAGACGGTTTCTGTCCACATGCTCATCCCCCCGGAGCATATTTCCCGCTTTTCCTTCAAGTTCCTTTGGAAATCCGCCTTCTGGTTCATAAAGGTTTAATCCGATTCCTGCCACTGCAAATTCAATATCTCCGGTCTCAAAATCTGTCACTGCCTCTGTGAGAATCCCGCACACCTTCTTTTCATTCAAATACAGGTCATTTACCCACTTAATACCAAGGGTCTTCCCACAGCATTGCTCCACTGCCCTGCACACAGCCACAGCCGCTGCTGCTGTGATTTTCAGGCTTTTTCCTGCTGTCCTTTGGGGATACAAAAGTACACTGAGATACAGGCCGCTGTTCCCAGGAGAATAGAACTGTCTTCCTCTTCTTCCCTTTCCCTGCTTCTGACAATTAGCCACAACCACTGAGCCATGAGGCAGTTTGCTTTCCAGAGCCATCTGTTTCAGCACCTGGCTGGTAGAAGAAATCTCCTGAAACACCTGCACCTGTACCTCCTGATTTTCCAGGAAACAGCGGACTGCTTCTGCGGAAAGAATATCATTTTGCTCCGCCAGGGCATATCCTTTGTTTGTCACAGCCTGAATTTCATACCCTTCTTCACGCAATTGTTTGATGGCTTTCCACACAGCAGCCCTGGAAACGCCCAACTGCTCTGCAAGCCTTTCTCCGGACAGATAGATTCCTCTGTTTTGTTCTAACATTTCAAGAAGTTTTGATTTCGCTGCCATACCTTCTTCATTCCTTTTTCAGATAGGTAACAATATTTTCATATACCAGATATTTATCCTTTTCATTCAAAATCTCATGGCGCATACCTGGATAACGCTTTCCTGTCACCTGTTGATAACCAACTGCTTTTAAAAACTGCATTTCTTTTACGAACTGACGGCCATTTCCTGCACAGGGATCATCTTCTCCTGCCAGAAACAAAACCGGAAGCTTTGGCTTCTGCATCCACCAGCCCTTTTTGCTGTAAGCCCCTTTCATAAGCAGGAATAATCCTTCAAATCCATCTGCTGTAAAAGGGAAACCGCAAAGCTCAGATTCATCATATGCCTTCACCACGGATTTATCTGCTGCTATCCAGGAGGTTTTATGTTTTTCCTCTGAGAATTTCGCTGCAAATGTTCCAAAAGCCAGGGCTTCGATTTCTTTACTTTTATAATTCCCGCCTTTTAATTTTTTCTGCATTCTGGCAAACGCAAGTCCGAAATCCACTGCTGGATTTTTACACGGTGGTCCTGTAAGAACCAGTTTATCCAGTTCAAAATCATATTTTTTCAAATACATCCTGGCTGCCAGAGAGCCCATACTGTGGCCTACCATATAGAACTTTTCTCCTGGAAACCGTTCTTTTGCCCACACGGTAATCTGGTGCAGATCCTCTACCACAGCCTTCTCTCCACCCTCATAAAAATATCCCAGGTCTTCTTGTGATTTCACGCTTTTTCCGTGACCACGATGGTCATGAATCACAGACGCATACCCGCATTTTGCCAGATATTCCATAAAAGGCAGATACCGCTCCTTGTATTCTGCCATGCCGTGAGAAATCTGTACCACACCTCTGCACCCCTCCTCCGGCTGTGTGACAAGCACAGACAAAGAAAGACCATCATAATCGGAACAAACTACTGCTGTATCAGACTTCATAAAAACCGCCTCCTATGTACGTTTCTTATTTCTCGAAAATCCCCATTTGAATCAAACTGTCCTGAATCAGATTCAATACTTCCTCACTCTCTGCACAAATCGTGTGGCAATGATGTCCGGAAGTAAGATTCGTAAGCGGCTGTGACTTCCCGCTCCTGATATCCTCCACAAACTGCTGAACCTGCCGCCTGGAGCTGATATTTAACTGTGCCCGCAGTTCTCCATAAATCTGATGGTACACAAAAACATCCACCACCGTTCCGCCTAAATCCACGATTCTGTTTAATTCTTCTTCAATCTGATCACCTTCGTGACATACCCAAAAAATTCTTTCTACACGCTTTGGCTGATGGATAATATATCCTCTGTTTGTGGAAAGAATGTCATAATTTTTTGCCCGCAATAATGCAATATCCTGCACAATCACCTGGCGGCTGACACAAAACATTTTCGCCAGGGCAGTACCGGACACCGGTACACTGCTGTTGGAAATATATTTTAAAATTTCTTCTCTCCGTACTTCTCCAACCATTCCTTTCCATCCTTTCTATCTCTCTCTGCTTCTATTATACCTCATGAAGGTTCTTTAAGGAAAGGTCTAAAATCGGTGCAGAATGTGTAAGTGCACCGCTGGAAATATAATCCACTCCCACTGAGATTACTTTTTCAATATTCTCTCTTGTCACATTTCCGGAACACTCTGTCTGGGCTCTTCCGTCAATAAACGCTACTGCCTCTTGCATTTCTTCTGGAGTCATGTTATCCAGCATGATGATGTCTGCACCTGCTTCCACTGCTTCTTTTACCATGTCCAGGTTCTCTGTTTCAATCTCGATTTTCCGTACAAACGGAGCATACTCCTTCGCCATCTCGATGGCGTTTTTCACACCTCCGGCTGCCGAAATATGATTATCCTTCAGAAGAATACCATCAGACAGATTGTATCTGTGGTTGTAACCACCGCCTGCTTTTACTGCATATTTTTCAAAAATACGCATGTTCGGAGTTGTCTTTCTGGTATCCAGAAGTTTTGTTTTGCTTCCCTTTAATAAATCTGCAATTTCTCTGGTATAAGTAGCGATTCCACTCATTCTCTGAAGGTAGTTCAATGCCGTACGCTCTCCTGACAGTAAAACTCTGATATCTCCTTTTACAAGTCCTAAAAGCTGTCCTTTTTCCACTCTGTCCCCGTCTTTTGCATAGAATTCAATCTCTGTATCCGGATCAAGGAGCTGGAATACTCTGGCAAAAACATCCAGGCCTGCAATCACACCTGTCTGTTTGCACAGCAGTTCTACCTCTCCCATTTTCTTTTCTCTCATCACAGCATTTGTGGTAATATCTTCGCTGGTAATATCTTCTTTTAATGCAAGAAGAATCAATTCATCTGCATTCATCATCATGGTAATTGGATTCATCGTTCCTGTCTCTCCTTTTCTATTTCTGCTAAAATTTCTGTTTTATATTGCTCCTCAAGATTTTTTTCTTCTCTTTTGATAAATTTCTCTGACTCCCTGCATAAGCGGTCAAAGTCTCTATTTTCTTCTGTTTCTTCTGAATTTTCCATGAATCCCTGGATTTCCAGTGCCGCCCGTTTTGCGAAAACAAGACTCTCCAGAAGCGAATTGCTTGCCAGACGGTTCCGGCCGTGAACTCCATTACAACTGGTCTCTCCCACTGCATACAAGCGTTCCATGGTTGTACGGCTGTTGGAATTCACATGAATCCCTCCCATGAAATAATGCTGGGCAGGGACTACGGGAATCCACTCTTTTGTCACATCATAGCCCTCTTCCAGACACCGTTTATAAATGTTTGGAAAATGACTTAAAATCGTTTCTTCCCCTAGGCAGGTCATGTCCAGCCACACATGAGAAGTACCATCCTTTTCCATCTGCTGGTGTATTTTTTCTGTAAGGATATCCCGGGGCAAAACCTCATTTGCAAACCGTTCCCCATGGACATCATATAATTTTCCACCCTCGCCTCTCACTGACTCAGAAATCAGGAAACGTCTCCCCGGCTTCTTGGAATACAGCGTTGTAGGATGAATCTGTATATAATCAATATTCTCTAATTTTATACCATGATGCATGGCAATGGCAAGTGCATCTCCTGTCAAATGTGGATAATTTGTAGAATGTTCATACAGTCCACCGATTCCTCCACTTGCCAGCATGGTATAATCTGCCTGAACGGCTAAAAGCTCCCCGTTTTCGTCTCTTGCCATGACACCAATACAGGTATTGTCCTCCTCTATCAGATCCACCATGGTTGTTTTCTCTAGAATACGGATATTTTTTCTGTTTTTTACAGCATATAAAAGTTTGCTTGTGATTTCTTCTCCTGTGATATCTTTATGGAATAAAATTCTTGGTTTTGAATGGCAGCCCTCTCTTGTGTAATCGAGCTCCCCGTCTTTTGTTGCAAAGTCCACCCCTAATGCAATCAGTTCTTCAATGACCTGTCTGGAAGAACGAATCATAATATCCACAGATTCTTTTCTGTTTTCATAGTGCCCTGCTTTCAGAGTATCTTCCATAAAACTATCGTAATCATCCTCGTCCCTTTGCACGCAGATTCCTCCCTGTGCCAGATAGGAGTCACTATGTTCTGCCACATCCTTGGTAAGCATCAGAATTTCATATTTTTCCGGAATATGAAGTGCTGCGAACAATCCGCTGGCACCTGTGCCTACAATGATAATGTCTGTTGTTTCTGTCTTCACGGTTTTCCTCCTACTCTGCCAGCTCCAGCATATGTTCCAGCGCTGCCTCTGCCTGCTTTCTCACTTCTTCGGAAAGAAGAACTTCCTGTTTCTCATCTCTCAGGCAATCTCTTACCTTCTCTAAAGTCACTTTTTTCATATCCATGCAGCACTGCTGCTCCATCACAGGATAAAATTTCTTATCAGGACATCTTTTTTCCAGCTCATACAGAACACCTGATTCTGTCCCAATGAGAAAGCTGTCCTTAGAAGACCCACAGGCATACTCTATGATTCCGGCTGTGCTTCCAACATAATCTGCTTCTTTCGTCACATCAGAAGTACACTCCGGATGTACCAGAAATTCACTTTCCGGATGCCGTTCTTTTGCCTGCTTTATCATTTCCACTGTAATTTCTCTATGTACAGGACAGTAACCCTGATTCCTGATAATCTGTTTCTCCGGTACCTGTTCTGCCACATAGGCTGCAAGGTTTCCGTCAGGAATAAAGAAAATATTCTTATTCGGAAGATTTTTTACAATTTTTACTGCATTTGATGATGTCACACACACATCTGAAATGGTTTTTAATTCCGCAGTAGAATTAATATAACATACAACAGCCAGATCTTCGTATTTGCCCCTCATTTCCTCCACTTTTTCCCTGGTCGCCATATGTGCCATAGGACAATCTGCTTCATAATCAGGAAGCAGCACCTTCTTCCCAGGATTCAGGATTTTTGCACTTTCCCCCATGAAAGCAACCCCGGCAAAAACGATTATTTCTGCCTCTGTTTCCCTGGCTTTCTTACTCAGATAATAAGAATCTCCTACATAATCAGCGATTTCCTGCACTTCCCCCGGCACATAATAATGAGCCAGAATGACCGCATTTTTTTCTTTTTTCAGCTTTTCTATCTCATCTTTTACAGATAACATACTTTTTTCCTCCCATTGACGGCATTTGAGAGTCATTATACAACAGTTTTTTACATGTGACAAGACACATAATTTGACAGTAATTTCGTTCTTTTTTTACAGAAACCTGTCATTTTTACAACAAAAAAACAGATGTTTCATCCTCAAACAAAACATCTGCTTTCCCTAATTCTCTTATATTCTCTAATTCTTATGCTTCTACAACTTCCAGTACGTCTGCAGGACATGCTTTTGCACAGATACCGCATGCGATACATTTTGTTGTAACCGGTGAATCTTCTGCTTTTACCATAACACCAAATGGACAGGCTTCCACACATTTTCCGCATCCTGTACATTTTTTCTTATTGATCATGTAAACGCCTTTTGCATTCTGTGTGATTGCACCTTCTGGACAGGCAGCAGCACATTTACCACACTGTACACAAACCATTGGTTTTGGCTCGCCTTTTTTCTCTACAATCTGAATGCAGGATTTGTCTGGATCAAACTCTTTATAAAAGCTTTCGGAACAGGCTCTTACGCATTCCAGACATGCCATACATTTTGCACCTTTAACAACTTTTAATTTTTTCATTATAAATCCTCCGCCTTTGTAATAATGATTCCATGTTTACAGCCCGTAAACATTCTAATTCTATCACCTTATAATTTTACCATCATCTCACAAATTTCACAAGGAGTATTTTTCAATCAAAGCTTCAGGAACTGCTCCACATTGACAATAAATACCGTAGCACCGCCTACATCAATGGTAACCGGAGGAGCCGCATATCCAAGGACCGGGCCTTTACTTCCTGCAGAATATGTGGGATTAATCATGACTTCTTTTCTTCTTGCACATTCTTCTTTAATAATCTGCAAAACCGTATCAACCTTCTCATCCTCAGTACCGATCATCAGGGTTGCATTTCCTTTTCGCAGGAAACCACCTGTACTGGAAAGTTTTGTGACACTGATTTTCTCCTTATTCAGTCTTTCTATTACGAATCCTTCGTCTTCTTTTCTCACAATGGCAAAAATCATCTTCATAATTTTATTCCTCCTTTTTCTGCTTTCCGGCAGAATCTGTCTATGTGACATTATACCATAGAATATTTGATTTTCCAATACTTTATCATGCTAAAGTTTTGGAAGATATCAGAAAAATAAAAAAGCCAATGACCACTCTGTTTCAGAGCAATACATTCGCTTTTTGGAGAAATAAAAAAGCGCGAGACGGGACTCGAACCCGCGGCCTCGACCTTGGCAAGGTCGCGCTCCACCAACTGAGCCACTCGCGCATTTATGTTCTGTTGAACACAAGTAATAATATACTACAGGAATCTCTTCTTGTCAACACTTAATTTAATTTTTTTCAAACTTTTCTTTTCATCAAGGTACACCGGAAATATGACGCATAAACTTCCGGTGTACTCTGATCTAATACCCCTTATTCCAGGTTCAGTTTTCTTGACAAAATATATCTGCTTCCCAAAAAGAACACTACCGCAAGTGCCAGATTCCAGACAAAAGTGAATAAAAAGATGCTATTCTCTCCGCCTATGAAACCTCCATTGGCAGCAGCAGTCACAGACACGCTGCCTGTTGATGACCATCCCGGTACTGCAAACATAATAATCGTAGAAACAATAGAGAGAATAATATTGATTCCGAAAAAGGATACCACAGCCCCAAGAATCTTATGTGTCTTAAACAGGCTTCCCAGACACATGGAAAACAGTACCAGCATGGTATAGCATCCGAAAAACTGTGCCAGAACTGTGAGAATCAGTAAAATCATGAAAACCTGGTTCTGCATTCCATAAGCCCCGACCAGGATACTGAAAAATTCACACACGACATTTTTGAATGGTTCAAAAGTCTGTTTGAACAGCACCAGCATCATTATAGAAGCCACAACAAAAACCGCATCAATGACACTCCATGCCCAGGAGACCAAGATTTTAGACCACATTATTTTCGCAGGTGATACCGGCAGTGTGTGGGTGAGATAGCCCTCATCAGAAAACAGGTTCTTATGGAACCGGGCAGCCAGATAAACGCCAGTCACGACCATAATAGCCATAATAAAAAATACATAGATAAGAATATAGATGCCGGATACAATCCCGTATGCTTCTGCAACAGAACCGGTTAAAGTATCCCCATACTTGGAAAGCCCAAAAGCAATCCCTATACGCCCAATCAAGGTATAGGCCAGCAAAATCCCATGAAGAATCAAAAGTAATCCAGAAACTGACTTCCAATCATATTTCAACAATTTTTTTAGCATTTGAATACCTCCCTGAATAATGTATCTACAGATTTTCCCTGATTAAAGCGGATGTTTTCTACGCTATCAACCATGCGGATGTGCCCATTCTGAATAAATACTACTTCATCTAAAATATTTTCCACATCGGAAATCAGATGTGTAGAAATAAGAATCGTTGCATTTTCATCATAATTATTAATGATTGTAGAAAGAATATAATCCCTGGCCGCTGGGTCCACCCCTGCAATGGGCTCATCCAGGCAATACAAACGTGCTCTCCTGCTCATAACCAGAATAAGCTGGACTTTTTCTTTTGTTCCCTTTGACATGGTGCGGAGACGGTCAGAAGGATTGATGTTCAGGCGTTTCAGCATATCGAAAGCCCGGCTTCTGTCAAAGTCCTCATAAAAATCAGAAAAATATTCTATCATATCACTGACCTTCATCCAGGAATTCAGATAGGTACGCTCAGGAAGATAGGATACGATTTTCTTCGTTTCAATACCCGGATTCATTCCATTCACCAGAATGTGTCCTTCTGTTGGAACAAGAAGTCCGTTTAATAACTTGATCAATGTCGTCTTTCCACTGCCATTTGGCCCTAAAAGCCCGATGATTTTCCCGCTTTCCAGAGAAAGATTCACTTTGTCCAGTGCTGTTTTATTTCCGTAACGTTTCGTAAGATTCCGGCATTCTAAAATAGGTTTCATGACAACTCCTCCTCACTTCTCATCTTTTCAATAAGCTGAATGGTAGATTCCTTTGTAAATCCAATGTGTTCCATTTTTTCCAGAAATTCCTTGATCTGTATGGATGCCAGGTCTTCTTTTGTTTTTTCTATCATCGCTAAATCCTCCGTAATAAATCGTCCGCTGGTTCTTTGGCTAAACAAAAGGCCGGTACGTTCCAGTTCGGAAAGAGCCTTCTGCATGGTATTTGGGTTCACGCCTGCCTCCTGTGCCAGATCCCGCACGGAAGGAAGCTTCGCTCCCGGAGCATAAATACCGGATATGATATCCATGGTAATCCGTTCCATTATCTGAGCATAGATAGGCCGCTCAGAATTCAGGTTCCATGACATGTAATGCACCTCCTGTTGTATGATTGTATTATTGTACTACTTGCTTAATACAATAATATATCCATTTACAGAAATTGTCAATAGAAATTTTAGAAAATAAACATTGCAATTCAAAAATT
>CAJKMA010000001.1 GCA_905200905.1 uncultured Bacillota bacterium | reverse complement strand
ACTACAGAATGGCTTGGTCTGAATATGGGATTCTGGATGGCTTTCGCTGCCGTATTACTGATTGTAATTCTTATGAACATCCTATTTTGGTCTATGAAGCCGAAAACAGACACTAAAAACTATTCTAAGAAACAAGACCTATAAAAAGTGTATTAGAGCATTTAATAGAACTAAAAAGGAGAAAGCCTTTGAAAATCAGGTTTTCTCCTTTTTAACTTATCAGCAAAGTCTTGTCATTCTTGCTACGAAATGCATGTTCCAATCCCTCTATTCTGTTACTCCTTTATACTCCCATGAGTTTCCATTATCCGTTGATTGAAATATCACCCCTTCATTTTCATTTGCAGCGGTTGTAACGGTTACCGTTAGTACGTTTTCGTGTTTATCCGGCATAGAAAAATAATCATAATCTGCCACTGTAAATCCATATTCTTGTGAATGCTTTGGCAGTTCTGTAATAGCACTCATAGGAAATTCTATTTTTTCAAAAGAGGTTCCACCATCTCTGGTAACATACAATGTGGAATAGGACTGTGATGCTCCTGTAAGTCCAATTACGCCAAACTTTTCATCAAAAAATACCATTCCTTGTGCAACACCTGCCTGTCCGAGGAATGGATTTTCATTTATTCGTTCCCAAACTGCACCTTTGTCTACACTTTTTTCCATTGCATAAAATCTACTGCCTGCAGCCGCATCCACTACGACTAAACGCCACACGTTCTGTTCCCCAAAAGAGAAATACATTGCTCCATCACTTTGATCCACTATCCAACGTTCTGTATTTTTTGCTTCCTCTACCTGCTGTGCAGTATTCTCCTGATCTAGTTTTTCCTGGCTGATATATTGCGGGTTCATAATATAACGAACTGGCGTAATACTCTGTACTTCAGGAATATGCAGGGATACTTCAAAACCAAGGATTTCACCACCTGTTCTAAGCTGTTCAAAATAATGATTTCCTGTTTGAACGCTATCTGCATCTTTCGGAATATATTGCAAACCTACTTCAGAGTTAAAAGCTCTTCGCCCCATATAAAGGATTTCATATAGCTGTGACTCTTCCTCATTCTCTGCCCATTTTTTTACCTGCTCCACCCAATCTGCCTTTTTCAAGATTTCCATCATAGGTGACAAACTCATATCTTCCTCATATTCACTATCTTCATCGCTATCTGTCCAAACAGTGATAAAGTCGCTGTTTTCTGCGTCATACTCAATAAGATATGTATTTTTCTTTCCTCCTTCATCCTTTCCATACAAGAAGGCAGAGATATCATGAATTGTTCCATTTTTATCAAATGTAATCTGGCATTTATTCGATATATATAGTTTTTCCGGCAAATCCAATTTCTCATTTAAATCCTCTAGGATTCCCTCTACTCCTGTTTTATAAAGATTGTTATGTTCTAACGGAATCTCTTTTTTATTGCTCCACTCATCCACCTTCCAAGATAAAGCTCCATGATAAGGAATCGCCGAATAAACAATACGGCCACCAAAGAAAAGCGTTACAAGAAGAATGCCCACAATTTCTATATAAAACATTTTCTTTTTTGTTGTATTTTCTGAAGTTGCTTTTTTATAATAGGCTCTTGTAATCAACCATAAAAGAAAGGTAACTACAAAGGCACACATTCCTACTACAATTTTAGGAAAATGACTATGCAAACCACCATATTGACATAAATGCCATAATTGATACAGCATAAATATATAAAATACTATGCTTAACTTTCCAAAAATCTTATAAATATACAACATAATTTTTCCTCTTTCTTTTCTGTTTTTTTAATATTCTTTTGTCTGAAAGATAAAAGATGACAAAAAATAAGAACATACAAAAGAAATACAACTAATCATTAAAATGGCTATCAGACTAAGATAATATGTTTTATCAGATACTCCGTTACTGCCAAATAATACATTGATTAGCATACTAATTCCAACGACAACAGCAATGGAGCTAATCACACTTATGATTGCTATGATTTCTATTTTTTCAACACCGAGGAAATAGTAAAACGGGTAAAAAACAGCACCAATAAAAATTGCCAGAACACCACCGCCTAAAACCAGTGTAACCGCATCACGAAATCCATAATAAAAATACTGATTACCATGAATCATAATCGTAATCACAATACACACCACTACGCTAACCATACCTGCTATACACCAACATAAATGGCTGATATAATAGCTTTTCACAATCTGATTTCTTTTGACCGGCAATGATAGTTTGTATTTATACCATTTTGATAAACTTTCTTTTCTTAAACACAGGACAATTAATATGGAAAGTACTGGTGTAAGTGTTAATGAAAAAATCCCTAATAAAGAAGCGCTGCCTGTAGCAGAGACAACAATACCTAATACGAAAATTATAGGAAACAAAATTTTTATATTCTCAATTACTCCCATAAAATTATTTTTCAAAAGTCCTTTCATGCCATAACCCCCTTTACTAAAAGCAGCATAATGTCATCAATCGTCGCATGGTCAAGCACAATTTTGGGATATCTTTTTCTGGCCTTATCAATATCAGAGACTAAAACATCTATTTGATAATCTTTTTTTCGATAGGCAAGTATATCTTTGTGATTCAAAGACAAAAAATCTTTTTCAGTACATCTTAATATGGCATACTTATAAATAAGGTTATCCTTCAATTCAGTTAAAATAATTTTGCCCTCGTGAATAAAGGTAATATAATCTGCAATACGTTCTAAATCACTGGTAATATGCGAAGATAATAGAATCGCATGGTTTTCATTTTCTACAAATTCCAAAAAAACATCCAATATTTCCTCACGCATTACCGGATCTAAACCACTGGTTGCTTCGTCCAGAATGAGCAATTTGGGATGGTGTGCTAATGCAACGGCAATCGCTAATTTCATGGTCATACCTTTAGAATATTTCGCAATTTTTTGGTTACTTTTCAGTCGAAATTTTTGCAAATATTTATAAAATAATGTAGTATCCCATTGCTGATAAATACCTGCCATAATATTGGAAAGTTGTTTCGCAGTTAAATAATCTGGAAAATTATCTCCATCATACACAACTCCTATATTTTCCCGAATCCAAGTATCCCCATCTCCCATTTCTTTTCCAAAAATCTGGATGGAACCACTATCCTTTTTCAGAGTATTTAAAATACATCCAATTGTAGTAGTTTTTCCTGCACCGTTTTCACCAACAAATCCCATAACTGCACCACATGGTAAAGAAAAAGTCACTTTGTCCAAACCAAAGTCTGAATAGTCATATTGTTTACACACTTCTTTTAATGTTAAAGCATTGTCCATATTATTCATCCTCCGTATAAAATAATGTAAGTAATTCCTGTAGCTTAGAAAGTGAAATATTATTGGTTCTCCCAATTTCTGCAGCGATTTGCAAATGTTCCTCTGCAATACGTTGTTGTTCTTCCTGATAAAATTCTTTATTTCGTGCAGATACAAAACTTCCTCTTCCTATGGTGGTTTCAATAAAACCATCACGCTGCAAAGTCTCATAAGCTTTTTGAACGGTAATAACACTTACATGAAGGGATTTCGCTAAAGCTCGCATGGAAGGGATGCTGTCTCCTGATTTCAATTGGTCACTCATAATCATTGCTTTAATTTGAGAAGTAATCTGTTCATAGATTGGTTTGTCAGCATTATTACTGATTATAATTTCCATATCCTCTCCTCTAATGTACTTAATGTATAAGTACATTTTAAATATTTTAAAAGATTTGTCAAGAAAAAATTTTATGCCTACCTATAAAAATCCCCTTAAGAGAATGGAATGGTTCTCTTAAGGGGCGTTATTTTATACTATGATTGTACAAACCAACATACAAAGTGGCTGATGCAGAAGATAAATTATCAGGCTTTTCTGTCCGATTTTAGTAAGCAAAGGTACCTTTATATAGAATTTTTCATAGAGCTTTGCTTTTTTCTGTAAAAAAAGTGAAATGTAATAACCTAAAAAAAACAAAAAAATCCAAGGTAACACAGGAAAATAATCACTAGAATAAAATCCAGGAAATGGAAATCCCAGGATGGTAAATACCTTTGTATCATAAAGCCATTGTGGAACAGAAAACCACTCGGATTCTCCTATTCCTAAATAACCTACGCTAATATTTTGAAAAAGAAAAAAACAAAAAACGGAACCAAGCATTCCTAAAACAGCAGGAATTTTTTTCAATATTTTTTCCAGTGGAATCAAAAGCAAACATGCACACCCCAAAAAATTTAAAATTCCAAACCAAACGGTCTGATGAGGCATAATAAGCCAAGTGATAACAGTAATCACAAGTCCCCAAAAATTCAGCAAAATCCCACGTCTTACTTTTCTTCTTCCAAGATTCCATGTCATACCGGAAATTAAAATAAAGGTCCAGCAAATCATTTGCTGCCACAGAAAAACCCAGGGTCTTTCATACCATATCGGATCTCTTTGGTAAATAATAAAAAAATCATATAAAAAATGAAAAAGTATCATATTCACAATAGCGAATCCGCGAATGCCATCCATAAGCAATAGCCGTTTTTTTCCTGTTTCCATATACTCTACCTCTTTATGAACAGAAAGTTTTATGCACGTACTGCCCACCGCATTTTCGTGGAACGCGCTCTGCTATTTCGGTTACATTCTTCCGCTGATGGACGAATCACATCCTTTGCAATCTCACTGTAAATACCTTCCCGATAAAAACGCTGGAAAGATTTTTTTACCAGACGGTCTTCTCCTGAATGGAAAGTAAGAATTGCGATTCTGCCGCCTTTTTTCATTACCGTAGGCAGTTTTTCCAAAAAAGTCTCTAAGACTTCAAACTCATTATTTACATCAATACGAAGAGCTTGGAAGGTTCTGGCACAGGATTTTTTCACAGCTTCTTTTCGTTTATCAGCTGGAACCTTTACCAATGCCTTCTCTACCGCTTTCTGAAGCTGTGTAGTAGTTGTAATAACATTTCCCTTACGAATTTCCGAAAGAATGACTGTTGAAATTTCTTTTGCATAAGGCTCATCGGAATTTTCTATGAGCATTCCTTCTAGTTCTGGCTGCGAAATGTCTAAAAGTCTCTGGGCAGCAGAAATTCCTTTTTCTGGATTCAATCTCAAATCTAGGGGACCTTCAAATTTATAGGTAAATCCCCTTTCGGGATTGTCGATTTGCATAGAAGAAACCCCCAAATCTGCTAGGGCGAAATCAAAGCCTTCGGTTTCTGCAAGTAATTGCTCCACATCAGCAAAGTTCAAATGCCGTATGGAAAGGATTTCCGACCCATACCCCATTCCTTCCAGACGTTCTTTTGTTTTTTTCATTTCAATAGGATCCACGTCCAGAGCGTATAAATGCCCTTGATTATGAAGTTGCTCCAGCATTTTAGAAGAATGTCCCCCATATCCTAAAGTAGCATCTAATCCAATCTGTCCTGGTTGTATCTGTAGAAAATCTAAAATTTCCTGTACACAGATAGAAATATGCATTCCTGCCGGTGTTCCTCCCTTTCGGATTACTTTCTCAATCGTATCTCCGTATTTCTCCGGCTGCAGTTCCTTATATTTTTCTTGATAAGTTCTTGGATGAGTTCCTTTATAACGCACTCTCCTTTTATGTGTTTGCTCTTTTTGTTCCATAAATGTCTCCTTATGCTCTCCTTTTCTCTTCCTTGTTCTTTTGTTCTAATCCTGTCAGCATACGGTCATATTCAATTAGTGGAATCTGTACAAGATGAAAAAGTCTTGAAAATTATATATAGTTTTTTACAAGGATATCTTTCTTAAACAGATTACCTTTTCAAAGGGGTTGTTCTTTCATAACAGCTCCTTTTTCTTTTAGCGCAAAATGCCCTATATTTGTACTGTATCATTTTTCGTACCAAGGTGCAGTGACCTATTTCAGTAGAATTTCATAGTTAAATTATCTCATTTCAAGACTTTACTATTTACTTAATTTCACATCCACAGTATGGGCAAAATTCTTCTCCTTTTATCGGAGCAATACGAAGTGATTTATGACAAAAAGGACAACGATTTTTCATTGCGATGATAATAACGTCTATTATGAGAAATGGAAATCCAAGCATTACCCCTATCTCCCAATCAGTAATACATGAAATCAAAAGAAAGATACACAATATAATGCCAACAATCCGGCAAATAGTTCTTAATAGCTTGAATGAGCTCATTGTTCTACCTCCTCCTTTGGCCTTAAACCTCAATTAATCTTTTCACTTCCATGTAGTTCTGAAAGTTATATATTATCCTGCTGTAACTGGTCCTCTACCCTCATGTGAAAATACAGCCATATCCATGTGCATAACTGACAAAATAATCCATTCAAGTTCTAGTTCTGAATCCAGTTTTTCAATTTTATAAATAGATTTGTTAGAATTCTTTTCAATCTTTGCTACAATCTGATGTTCCATATTATCGATTGTCCATCCATATTTTTTTAGAGGACGAATAAAATCTGTATTTCCTGGACAGCAGAAATATTTTTTATCATTGATAACAAAAGGCCTTAATGGTATTAAGGATAGGAATGTAATCTAATACTCTGTAATTTCTATTTACTTGTTTCCACTCCCATGTATGTGCACCAACTATTTTCCATTCAAATTTTTCCGTAGTATCTCGATAATTTGTATAACCCAATAATTGTGTTTTTTCTTTTACATAAAAGATATGCTCATAGTTTCCTTTTTTCTTTTCTTCTTTTCGTATCAATGTATACATTTTTTTCCTCTTTTACGAAATTAAAATAAGCTCCACTGAATATTATTCTATATGCCAGATTATAACATATACATGATTCAGTGTCATTCTTTTTCTTTCTATTTAAAATTCTAATTTTATTACAGTTCTGTCTCATTTTTACAACCGTTCTTCCGTTCTTTCCCATGTACAATCAAAAAAATAATGCAAAAAACGAGACAACTTAGTTCACACTATTTACAGAAGGGAGAACACTATGCCAAAACCAAAGACATCTACTGGAGAGAAAAATCTCATTAGCAAGCGCCTTATTGAACTTCGCCGTCAACACAAAATGTCACAGAGAATTCTAGCCTATGAACTTCAATTAAGGGGTTATGATATGGATAAAAATGTAATTACTAGAATTGAAACAAACAAACGTTATGTTACTGATGTGGAATTAAAAGCTCTCAAAGAAGTTTTCCAGGTTTCTTACGACTATCTTATTGAAGGAAAAGAAGAAACATAATCTAAAACTTGTGCATAAAGAGAGTGTTTCCTGTGTATTTGCACAGAAGACCTCTCTTCATGCACTGTTTTTAACAATCCTTTTGTAACAAAACACTTCCTCCAAGCAAGATGAGAAGCATCAAAATCAGTTCTTTTATAGGATAATAAAATACAAAATAAGAAATTTTTGTCTGCATATACCACCCAACAGCGCATAGGAGTACGGTTCCAAAGGTCACCAAAAGACCACACAGCCAAAGCCATGTAAAAATCCCTTCTGCAAGAAACATCCGTTTCTGCTGTTTTTTTGTCATCCCCACCTTCTCCATAAGAATACATTCTTTTTTTCTAAGCATCATTCCTGTAATTCTTACATTTAGAAAATTCATGCTTCCCATAAAAATCAGACAGCCACTAATGGCAAGAAAAAATAATCTACTTGTCTGAATATGACTTTTCTCTTTCAGAAGCACATCAGATTTACACTCCATTTGCAGCAAATTTAATTTGTGCTATCCCTGTTCTGATTGAAATTCCATGTTATAGGTTTGAATCCAATTTTTTAGTTTTCCTTTTATGTAGGGTTCCTGTTTTGGGTCTACAAAGAAAGTAAGTTCAAAGGTCTGCGGCGTGAGATGTTCTGCAAATTTCTTATAGGTAGCCTCTGTGACAAGCAGGATATTGGTATCTTTGCCATTCCATACCAGATTAAGAGAAGGAAAATCATCTTTCGTAATGTCCAAGTATCCGCAATTCACCATTGTTTCAGGAGTCAAGCCAGCCATTTCGGTTCCAACTGGAACCAAATCATAGACCTCTATTTCTGTACCTATTTTCTCCTCATAGGATTTCATGGCATACTCAGAAATTCTATGGTTATGAAGAATCAACGCACCATTTTCCTGGTAAAAAGTATTCCAATCCACGTTTAAATTTTCTTTCTTAATAAAGGATTTTAACCTTTCTTCCGAAACAGAAGAAAGGGCCTGAATAACCGTAGCTACTTCGGTTCCTTCACTTAACACCTTAATACTTTCCTGCCCTCTTTCACCAACAATAGGATAAAAACCATAAATTTTTTCTATATTTTGCAAGGAATCTCCTGCAACATCTTGTAGGTTCCCTAACCATGCTTCTGGAAAAAACACCATGTGTTTTGTATCCGGCGAAGTTTCCATCAAGGTCTGGCAAGCCTTCTGGGTAATGGAAATCCGAAAATCAGGCTCCGCTAAAAAACGATTTTCTATATCTGTACCTTTTGCCAATACCACGGAGCATAAAGCAAGCCCACATCCCATAGTAAGAGAAAACAGTGTTAAGATAAATCCCCTGCCATTGCAAAACAAATATCGTTTTGCTAAATAGACTTCTGGCATTCTTCCCCAGTTTCGGATTTTGTAGTATTTTTGCTTTTTCTGACTCTTAGGAGCAAAAGGAATCTCCTCATATTTCAAACATTCTATAGGATTTAACCTTTTCAGCCTGCTTCTTACAGTAAACACACCAGCAACCAGGGGAAAGGCTGTCGACAACATAGTGAGAAAAAGAACCCCCAACTGGTATAGAGAAAGGTCCTTTAAAATCACCAGGACAGCAAGACTTCCAACAAAACCGCCTATAAGATTTCCTTTTAACCAAACCTCCCACATCTGAAAAACAAGAATTTGCATAATCTGTTTTTTCTGCGCACCAATAACTTCCAAAAGCCCGTATTGCTGTAAATCCTTTTGCAAAGATAAATTTAAAATCTCATATACAAACAAAAACATACCAAGCAGTAAGAAAAAGGAAAATATAGCTGCAAACCCACAACTTCCAAGCATACCTTCTACTGCCCTATAAGCAGCAGAATCTACGCATACCATTTTCTGACCTTTTTCCAAAGGAAGTACATCTTTTAATATGGACTCCATCCAAAGTCCACTAACAAAATCATATTTGGGGTCTATTAAAATCCGACAAGGGTTCCAAGAGACACCGCTTTCTGTGAGTTTTTCCTCTGATAAAAAGGCAAGGGAAGAACCTGTTTCCTGATTTTCATATTCCGTAAAATAGCCAGAGAGTCTAAAGCTTTGCGCTCCGGTTCCCTTAGTATTGAAAATATCATTCCAGTAAAAATCCAGATTTACTTCCATACCAATCTGAGGATTCTTAATATTAAGGTATTCCAGTGTTTTCAAGGACAACATAATTTCTTCTGCTTTCTTAGGATAATGTCCTGTCACCTGGGTATATGCAGGAGAAAGCATTTCTTCAAAAGCTGTTTTATCTGCTACAACACAGTCGCAATATTTTAAATTTTTATCCAATAACTTCCCTGCAAATTTTTCTTTCCCTGTACACTTCACAAAAGACAACGTTTTTATTTGTTCTACCATTTCCTCGGTGCCATTTTCCAGATAAGCAGATACTGCCATTCCATCTGTCTGGATGTTTTTCTGAATGTCTGCCTGTAGCTTTTCATAAGCAAAGCTGAAAACACAGAAAATCACGGCTCCTATAAGAGCAACTGCAAGCATTAAAAGGCGGTTTCTTCTCCTGTTTTGCCTTTGGCTGGCTTTTAAAAGTGTTTTTACCATGCTGAATCACAACCTATCCCTTTAAAATTTGTATAACAAACCAGCGAATCCCATTTCATTAAAAAGCAAAGCTCGCCCTAAAAATAACACGAGCATGTATAGAAGCAATTCCTCCCACGAGATTGATGGGAAGCAGTACTTTGATTTCGTAAGTTTTTTCCATATTCTAAACGAAAGAAGCCCAATGAATGCACCAATGGAATTTAAAATTAAGTCATCAATATCCGTGCACCTGTTATTGTATAACTGACTAAATTCAATAAAAAGTGAAAAACAAAATCCCACACTGAGGATGCACCAGAAATTATCCATCTTTTTACATAGGAATGGAAATAAAAAACCTAGAGGTACAAACAAACATACATTTAATACATATCCAATCATATCGATTTCGTTTGAAAATGGAATGATATTCAATTGTTCCTGTCGAATGTTCCACTGATAATTCTTTAAGTCATACCATGTACCTGCTCCGGTAAAGTGATAAACGCCAATCAAGTAAACAGCAAAAAGCAGAATACCCAGGTACGGTCTCTTTAAAGAAGAATTTTGTTGTTTCTTCTTGAATGCACTCACTGCCAGGAACACCAGCAAAAATGGAACAAAAGCTGCTAAAAATTCATATCCTGCAAAAATCAAATTATCCATACAAAGCCACCTTTCTTTTCTTTTTTTCATTTTACACCCAAAATATCTAAAAAACATGATATTTCAAAAAATTTTCGGCTTTCTTTTGGAATTCTTTAGAACTTCACAGTGTACCTTGAATTTTTTCAAGAATCTATCTCGAAATCATTTGTGTACCTCTCATAAATTTGTTATACTCAAACTAAAAAATTTCCATTTTCAGAAAGGAGCCTTCATGAAAAAAATTTGGATGACTACACAAACACAAGAAAAAAAGCACAATGCCTCCATAGGACTATGGAAAACTCTTTTTTTTATCATCTTTTTTTGCATAATTTTTCTCTTTTTACAACTTTTTCTCTTGGAACATGGGCTTTTTACGCCTGCTCTCTCAACAATTTTGGTGTTACTTATGACAGCCCTAGTAATTGGATATGCAATTAGAAGCGGGAATCGCATGGTTTCTCATGTGTATGTATTCTTTCTAACAGAGGAGCATGAATTGTTTTATGTGGATGCACGCAGCCGTCAAAGACCAAGCATGAATGATGGTGTGCTAGGTGCTATAGAAACGTATGCAGATGCTGACAAAGTGCTTCAAAAGATAAAAAGCACAGGAGAAATCCCAGAACTGGCAAGAAAAGTCCTTTGGGTAAAAAACATCCGAGAACGCAGTCAGGATGCCAGTATTGTTTGCCGTGTCCAAACTCAAAAAGGCAGCGAATTAGACGAAACCTTGTTTGTAAGCTATCAGCTTCCAGATATCCAAAGTCTCATGCTTGAACTAGAAGCCAGAAAACGAGCTAACGGACCAGAAGCCAGAGCAGACAAAAATCTTCCCCGTATGTTTATAAGTCTTGTTTTTATGATTGGTTTTTGTATTCTTTGTTTTTTAAGTCATCCTTATCAAGCCTATCTACCAGATAACTTTTACTATCCCTCTATGGCGCTTACTGTGGTTGCTCTGTGGTTTGTTCTGTACTATTTCCTAAAACATCAAAGGGGCGAAAAATAGCCCCTTTGTCCTATTTATGATAAGGTTCTCCTGCCACAATCCGGTATCCACGGTAAATCTGTTCCAGAAGAATCACACGCATAAGCTGGTGGGGAAAGGTCATCTTAGAAAAGCTGAGAGCATAGTCTGATTTTTTTAGTACATCTTCCCCCAATCCAATGGAACCGCCGATAATAAAAGTAATGTGACTCTTTCCTTGAATCCCCAGGTTTTCTATTTTTTTTGCAAAAGCCACGGAATCCAGCATAGCGCCTCCGATTTCCAAGGTAATGACATAGCTGTCCTCTTTGATATACTTTAAAATCCGTTCCCCTTCTTTTTGACGTATCTGACGTTCCACGTTTTCACTGGCAGCATCCGGTGTCTTTTCATCTGCCACTTCAATCATTTCTAATTTACAATATTTACTCAAGCGTTTGCTATACTCAGCAATAGCATCTTTTAAATACTTTTCCTTAATTTTTCCTACAGTAATCACTGTAATTTTCATACTTTATGCTTCTCCTGATCTTCCTTATTTTTTTCCTTGCGCTTCCACTGATTCAGTCGCTCTTTGTCCTCTTTAGAAACGCGATAAGACTCCCTGATTTTCTGTATTGCCTTATTATGAGTAAAATCATCCAAGGTGTTTTTCCGAAGGAATTCCTCTGTCTTTTCTGAAAATTTCACATAACACACAGAGATAGCCCAGGCTACTGCCATTTTCACATAATAGCCTTCATGATGTATATTTGAAAAACAGGACAAAATCCTGTCAATAAATGCTTCCTGAATAAAAAAATCGAGAAAACATACCACAGCAAAACGAATTTCATACTCCTGTCCACTGTTTAAATATGGTTCAAGAAAAGAAAACCACTCTTCCTGATTTTTCTTCATAAATTTATACGTTGTACAGCAACTGTCACATACAGCCCAGTTATGAATCAACGGAATAAACTTTCTCAATTCTCTTTGTTGTTCCCCTATAGAAAATTTCCCATATCCAATCATCATTCCACGAATCATCACTTCCTCATAGATTTCCGGCTGGAAATCCTGTACAAATCCGCAATAATCTTCTTTTGCTGCTTTTTTTGCCAGTTCCCGCAAAATGGGAATTCTTACCCCCATCATTTCTGTAAGACCAGGAACCAGAGATGTGTGAAACTGTTTATACGTCTCATCTATATGATTTTGAAGCTCACTTCGGATCCATTTCGTTACTTTACTAGGTTCGTTCATGGGTTTTGTATCTCCTTCAAACTCAAAAAACGGTACAGATTACAAAGTATCTGCACCGTTTCTATACAGTCTATGTATTATTTTGTTTTGTTTTTGATAAATTCATCAATTCCTTTTGCAGCTGCTTTTCCAGCTCCCATAGCCAGAATAACCGTAGCAGCACCTGTTACTGCATCACCGCCAGCGTAAACGCCTTCTTTTGATGTTTTACCAGTTTCTTCGTCCGCAATGATACATTTTCTTCTGTTAATATCCAAGCCAATCGTAGTGGAAGAAATCAGTGGATTTGGAGAAGTTCCCAGAGACATGATAACTGTGTCCACTTCCATCTCAAACTCGGAACCCTCAATAACAACTGGGCGTCTTCTTCCGGAAGCATCTGGTTCTCCTAATTCCATACGTACACATTTAATTGCTTTTACCCATCCATTTTCATCTGCCAGAATTTCAATAGGGTTTGTCAGAAGGTCAAAGATAATACCTTCTTCTTTTGCATGATGTACTTCTTCTTTTCTGGCAGGAAGCTCTTCTTCACTTCTTCTGTATACTACATGAACCTCGGCGCCTAAGCGAAGAGCAGTTCTAGCAGCATCCATAGCAACATTACCACCGCCAACAACAACAACCTTCTTGCCAGTTACAATTGGTGTGTCGTGGTCATCACGGAAAGCTTTCATCAGGTTACTTCTTGTAAGGTATTCGTTGGCAGAGAATACACCATTAGATACTTCTCCAGGGATTCCCATAAACATTGGAAGACCAGCTCCAGAACCAATAAATACTGCCTCAAAACCTTCGTTTTCCAGTAATTCATCTATAGTTGTGGATTTACCAATAATTACGTTTGTTTCAATCTTAACACCTAAAGATTTTACGTTTTCAACTTCTTCTTTTACAACTTTTTCTTTAGGAAGACGGAATTCAGGAATACCATATACCAAAACACCACCAGCTTCATGAAGGGCTTCAAAAATAGTTACATCATAGCCCATTTTTGCCAAATCGCCTGCACAGGTAAGACCAGAAGGACCAGAACCAATAACAGCCACTTTGTGTCCATTTTTTTCGGCTGGAGCTTCTGGTTTAATACCGTTTTCTTTTGCCCAGTCTGCAACAAAACGTTCCAGTTTACCAATAGAAACAGCTTCTCCCTTAATACCTCTAATACAAACACCTTCACACTGAGATTCCTGAGGACAAACACGTCCGCATACAGCAGGAAGTGCGCTGGACTGACCAATTACTTTGTATGCTTCTTCAAAATTTCCTTCTTTTACTTCATGAATAAATGCAGGAATATTAATAGATACTGGACATCCTTTGATACATTTTGCATTTTTGCAATTTAAGCAGCGAGCTGCTTCTTCCATAGCTTCTTCTTTGTTATATCCAAGACAAACTTCTTCAAAGTTTGTAGCTCTTACCTGTGGATCCTGTTCTCTTACAGGAACTTTTTCTAATACGTTTCCCATTATTCGTCACCTCCGCAGTGTCCGCATCCGCCGTGATGGGTATCACCCTCCTGCAGTTTCAGCATTGCTCTTCCTTCTTCTGTTTTGTACATCTGCTGTCTCTTCATAGCCAGATCCCAGTCAATAGCATGTCCGTCAAACTCTGGACCATCAACACAAGCAAATTTTACTTCACCGCCTACGATTACACGACAGGCACCACACATACCTGTACCATCTACCATAATCGGGTTCATAGACACGATAGTAGGAATTTCGTATTTCTTTGTAGTAAGGCAGCAGAATTTCATCATAATCATAGGACCAATAGCAACACATCTTGTATAAGTCTTACCTTCTGCTACTAAATCATCAATGACTTTTGTTACCATGCCACTGCGGCCATAGGAACCATCATCTGTTGTAATATAAAGATTTCCTGCCACTGCTTCCATTTCTTTTTCCAGAATAATCAAGTCTTTTGTCTTAGCACCTACAATAACATCTGCATCAATGCCATGTTCATGGAGCCATTTTACCTGAGGATATACTGGCGCAGTACCAACACCACCAGCTACAAACAAAATTTTTTCTTTCTTTAACTCTTCTAAATCTTCGTTTACAAACTCAGAGGGACATCCCAGCGGTCCAACGAAATCCTGGAAAGCATCTCCTGCCTGTAATGTTGTGAATTTTTCTGTAGATGCTCCAATAGGCTGGAATACGATAGTTACAGTTCCTTCTTCTCTGTCATAATCACAGATAGTCAAAGGAATTCTCTCTCCTGCATCATCTAATTTTACAATGATGAACTGACCCGGTTCACAATGTTTTGCTACCATGGGTGCTTCTACAACCATGAGATATACAATCTCATTCAGCTTTTCTGCTTTTCGTATCTTGTACATAATGTCCTCCTCTTATTTCATACGGAATTTCGGCTTTCCCTCCACTCCGGTATCATCATTACCCTACAGTATAAGTTAAACTGAATAAAAATTCAATCCACTTTCTTAGCTTCCCTAGAAACTTTGTGCAATCTGCCTGTTTCCGCCCTGTAATTTCCCAATTTTAGTTGTAATACACATACATTTTACTACTCACAGGACTAACTTTTCCCCTTTCATCTACCGCAATGGCTGAAAAGGTATGCTCACCGGTGGGCATAGCAATGGGTCCTGTATATTTCGTGCTCTCTATGGTAGGTTCTTCATCAAAAGCGTAATAAATGTCACAACCTTCCTTAGCAGTGACAATAATCTGTTCTGCATACTCATACTGACCGTCACTTGGAGAAATCAAAGGCTTCTCCGGTGCTTCATACGTAATGCGGTAAGTTTCTTCTCCTAGTTCACTTGGAATCTTTTTCTTATTATAGGCAATATATTTCAGAGTGACTTCTCCCTCATCCTCTAAGGAAATTGGCGTTTCATACTTTTGGCTAGACGCATCTGGCTGGGAGCCATCTAAAGTGTAATAAACCTGAGTGTCCTCTAAAAGATTATCAAATTCCAGAGAAAGAGCCTCTGTATAATCTCCTCCAGTCTTGGAAACCTTAGGAAGAGGACAGACATAATTTTGATACGTGTCCTGCATTTCCTCACTGGCATTTGCCATGAGCTCTTGAATTTTCACATATTCTTCTTGCTTTTCATAAAGACGCAAAAGCTCCCCATAAGCACTTGTATTATCCGGAAACTCCTCCACAACATTCAAAAGAATATTTAAAGCGGTTGCCTCATCTTCATTTTTTAAATAAATTTTAGCCTGTAAAATATTTGCCTCTGCACTATCTGGTTTTAAAGACAATGCCTGATCCACATACTTTAAAGCATCCTCGTAATTCTTGTTGCTAAATTTCGTCTCTGCCTGTGCCATCTGAAAGTCAAATGAATTATGCTGAGTCTGATAGACAAACAACAGCCCAACGCCTGCAGCCAAAACCACAGCTGCCGCGCAACTTCCCAATATGATATTTTTTTGTCTTTTCTTTTTACGTTCCTGTTCTGCTTTCCGCTGCTGCCGTTCTTTCTCTTTCTGAGCTTCCAACTCCTTTTTCTTCTTTTCCTGTTCCATTAATTCTTTTTGTCTCAGAATCGTCTCCAAAGTATGGTATTCTGGGACCCACTGTACCTCCTTGCCACACTTAGGGCAAAACAAGGTTCCATCTTCAAACTCTGCACCACAGTTTGTACACTTCATGTGATTCTATCCTCATTTTCTATAAATATTCATCAATAAACTGCTCATACTCTTCCATAGACATCAAAACTTTTCTAGGTTTTGTACCTTCTTCTTCTCCTACTACACCAGCTTCGCAAAGCTGATCCATAATTCTTGCTGCCCGATTAAATCCAATTTTAAACACTCTTTGAAGCATTCCTATGGAAGCTTTATCTTTTTCAATAATAAATTTACCTGCATCCTTAAAATATGCATCTCTGTCATTTGTATTTTCCTGTCCTTGGGGCACCGCCTCTTTTACTGCCTCGATTTTCTCCTGAATATCCTTATCATAGGCAGCCTCTGGATGCTGGCTTGCTAAAAATCCTACTACATCTGCTACTTCCTGGTCACTGACAAAAGCGCCCTGCACTCGTGCAGGCTTCTGATAACCCTGTGGATAAAAAAGCATGTCGCCTTTTCCCAATAACTTTTCTGCTCCATTCATATCCAGAATCGTTCTAGAATCTACACCAGAAGAAACAGAAAACGCAATTCTGGAAGGCATATTTGCTTTAATCAATCCCGTAATAACATTGACGGATGGCCTCTGAGTAGCAATAATTAAATGAATACCTGCTGCCCTTGCCAATTGAGCTAGACGACAGATAGAATCCTCTACTTCTCCCGGCGCAACCATCATAAGGTCTGCAAGCTCGTCTACAATAATCACAATCTGGGGCAGCTTCTTGGGTTTGTTTTCATCCTGGATGTCTTCAATGGACGCTACTTTTTCGTTGTACCCCTTTAAATCTCGCACATTATACTGTGCAAATTTATTATAGCGCTCTGTCATTTCTGCTACTGCCCAGTTTAAGGCCCCAGCAGCTTTCTTGGGATCTGTAACTACTGGAATAAATAAGTGTGGAATTCCATTATAAACACTTAATTCTACCACTTTGGGGTCAATCATAATTAATTTTACATCATCTGGGGACGCTTTGTAAAGAATACTCATAATTAAAGTATTAATACATACTGATTTACCAGAACCTGTGGCACCTGCAATAAGCAAATGGGGCATTTTTGCAATATCCGCAATCACTGGTTTTCCTGCAATATCTTTTCCTGCTGCAAAAGCCAGATTGGATTTATGATGTTGAAATTCAGAAGACTGAAGCAGGTCCCGCAGCATAACCGTGCTGTTATTTTCATTTGGAACCTCAATCCCCACAGCAGCTTTTCCTGGAATTGGCGCTTCAATACGAATATCTGTGGCAGCCAGATTTAATTTAATGTCATCCGTCAGACCTACAATTTTACTTACTTTGACTCCTTGTTCTGGTTGCAGTTCATATCTGGTAACTGTAGGCCCACAACTAACATCTGTTATAGTCACATTGACACCGAAATTATGTAAGGTATCCTGTAGTTTTCTGGCAGTTTCCCGCAAATGACTGTCAGAATCTCCACTATTTTTCTGTCCTTTTTTCAAAAGAGACAGAGACGGAAACTGATATTCTTTCTTTTCCTGGGTTTCTTTGCTGGCAATTTCTTCTTTTACAGCGTCAACTCCCTGCTGGATTTCTTCTTTGGAAGAACGGGGATTTTTTCCCGTATTTGTCTGCGGTTTTGCTTCCTCCTGAGAAATGCCCTCCTCAATCGCTGCAATTTCTTCAATATCCTGAACCAAATGATCTGCCCGATGAATGGGGAATGCTTTTTCTGGTACAAAAGGCTCTGCAACCTCTAGCTCTTTCTCAAATTCTGGTTCTGGCTCTGTTTTCTCCTCTTTTTTCTTCAGAAGAATCTGTTCCTGGAATAACTTCTTACGCTCTTTTCTTGGTGTATCCTCCGATGCCTCTAAAGTTTTCTCACGACGGTGCTGCCTGCTCTGCTCCTGTTTTTTCAGCGTCTCTTCCTCTTCCTGTCTAATGCGTGCTTCCTCCAAGCGTTTCTGCCTGCTCTGGGCTGCGCTTTTGTACATCCATTGGCTGCACTTGCGAATCATATCAAACATAGATTTCTGGGTAATCAAAACCAGGGAAATCATAATGGACGCGCCGGCAATAACATACGTTCCCACTGTTCCAAAAGCCCGCACACACAATCTGCACAAAATCCCTCCTACAAGACCTCCTCCGGTCTTATACTCTGCAGATACCTCATAATAAGTGAGAATTTCTTTTTCAAACACAGCGCCTTCTGTAAGAATCTGCATAAGCATACAAGCTGACAAAAAGAACAGTAAGAATCCAGCCATCTTTCGGTAAGCTCTGGGATTTCTTCCATTGGAAATTACAAAGGCAATACCTAAAAACATAAAAATCGGCAGGGGATAGCAAACGAGACCTACCAATCCAAAAAAGAAACTGCTGATGGCATTTCCCACTGTGCCTCCAATACCAAAATTACTAATTAATAGTACAATAGAAATTGCTAAAACAGTCCAAAGGGTAATTTCCGCCTCAATAGAAGTCCCTGATACTGACGCTTTCTCTTTCTGAGGCTGTCTCTTTTTTTTCGTTCTCGTATTTTTTTGATTCTTATTATTTTTTCTGGCTGTCGCCATACATCATCTCTCCCCTCATAATATAAAGTTACAAACAGCTGCAGCTGTGCCTGCCAAAAAACAGTATACTGCAAAATAAGTAAACCTTTTTTTCCGTACCAGATTTAGCATCATCTTAATACAGAAATATCCTACCACCCCTGCTACGAAAGCAGAAATCCCATAAACTCCTATGATTTCCAGTGATATCCCTTTGCCAAAATTTTGAGAAAATTCCAAAACAGCAGCCCCTACAATCGTGGGAACAGCAGCAAGAAAAGAATATTTCACTGCAAATTTTTTATTAAATCCCATTAAAAGACACAGAACAATGGTAATACCAGAACGGGAAATTCCAGGAAACACAGCAATCCCCTGAACAATGCCAACAGCAAGGGCTGCTCCCCATCCTACATCTTTTGGAATTTTATTTCCTGCTGGAAAAAAGTCCACAACGAGCAGCAGTACACCTGTGAAAAAAAATCCCATTGCCGGCGCCAGCAGATTTCCTTTTACCTGAATAGCTGCTTTCTCAAGGAAAAATCCCATAAGCGCTGTAGCGAAAGTGGTTACCAGAAGCAAAAGAAGTAATTTCCGGTAATTGTTAGAAATCAATTTTTTGTATCGTTTTGCATCTTGCTGATTTCGATTATGAAAATATGTCTTAAGATTCTCAAATACGTCATAGACAATTTTACACCCTTCCAAGAACAGACGTTTTAAATCCTGCCAGAAGGCAACAAAAATCGCTCCAAGAGTTCCTACATGGAGCAGCACTTCAAAAGTAAATCCTGTCTTACTGTTTATCTGAAACAAATTTTCTAAAATAGCCAGATGACCGGAACTGCTTACAGGGAGAAACTCTGTAATTCCCTGTACCAGCCCCAGCAACAATGCCTGTATGATTGACATTTGTATATCCTCTTCATTCGTATTTATTATCAAATGTTTATTTTACCATAGATTCTTCATTCGTACAACTTATTTCTTCTCTTCAATCAGCTCATAAAGCTTTCTCAAGGCTTCCTGAATGCCTCCTGTTTCATCAATAAGTCCTTCCTCTACTGCTTCCCTTCCCTCCAGCATGGTTCCCACATCTTTTACCAGTTGGGAGGTATCCAACATCAATTCTTCCATGCGCTCTTTGGACATATGTGAATGTTCTGACACAAATCCAGTAATGCGATCCTGGATTTTTTCCATATTTCGGTAACTCTGCATCACTCCAATAAACATTCCGTTGCTCCTTACTGGATGTACCACCATAGTGGCGCTTGGCACAATAAACGAATAATCTGCTGAAACGGCCAAGGGCACCCCAATGGAATGACCTCCTCCCAGAACTAGAGAGACAGTAGGTTTACTAAGAGAAGCAATCATTTCCGCAATAGCAAGTCCTGCCTCTACATCACCGCCTACGGTGTTTAAAAGAATCAGCAAACCGTCAATCTCTCGGCTGTCTTCAATCATGGCGAGTTTTGGAAGTACATGTTCATATTTAGTGGTTTTGCTATTATTGGGAAGACATTCATGTCCTTCTATTTCCCCTATCACTGACAAAAGCTGAATATGGTACTGCCTTTCATTTTCCTCTAGCATTACTTCTCCCAGTTCTCTGATTTCTTCATTTTGCTTCTCTGTTTTTTCCAGTTTTTCTTGTTTTTCTTCAGACATAACAATACCTCCAGTGTTTATTCTGGAGGTATTATGTGTATCCTATGCTATTTTATACATGGAAGGATTACTCATCCCAATTGTGCCACACGTCTGTCACATCGTCATCATCATCAAGTAAATCTAAGGTTTTCTGAAGGTTTTTAATATCCTGCTCATCCGTAAGTTCTACATAGGTCTGAGGAATCATAGCCACCTGAGCTTCCATCATAGGAATGCCTTCTTTTTCCAGAGCTTCTCTTACGGTACTAAACGCATCTGGATCTGTGAGGATTTCATAGCTATCTTCCTCTTCTGCAAAATCTTCTGCACCTGCATCCAGAGCCATCATCATCAAATCATCTGCATCCATTTCACATTCTTCTTTGTCAATGATAATCTGTCCTTTATTATCAAACATAAAAGATACAGAACCTGGAGTTCCAATATTTCCATTGCCCTTGGTAAAATAGCTTCTTACATTTCCAGCAGTACGGTTTTTATTGTCTGTAAGGGTTTTAACAATAATTGCCACACCATTTGGTCCATATCCTTCATATGTAAGAACTTCAAAGTTATCTGCATTGGCATCTCCTGCTGCTTTTTTGATTCCACGGTCAATGGTATCATTTGGCATGTTATTTGCCTTTGCCTTTGCAATCACATCTCTCAGTTTGCTGTTATTAGCAGGATCCGGTCCTCCCTCTTTTACCGCAACTACAATTTCTCTTCCGATTACAGTAAAGATTTTACCTTTTTTGGCATCGTTTTTTTCTTTCTTATGCTTTATATTTGCAAATTTTGAATGTCCTGACATGTTTCTTCTCCTTTTTCTTCCTGGGGCAGCTTCTCTACCCGCACTTTTTGTATGGTATTATTTTCCACCCCAAGGATGGTAAATAAATATCCCTTTGCTTTTATTTCTTTATCCTCAGACAAATTGGGGACATGTCCGAGAACCGAGGTAAGATACCCATTTAAAGTATCAAAATCCTCTTCATCAAAATCAGAATTCAATACCTCATCCACCTGCTCCAAGGGTGTTAGCCCTTCCATAATCAGGGAGTCATCAGTCTGAACCTGAATATAATGTTCTTCTTCATCATATTCATCCAGAATGTTTCCTACAATTTCCTCCAGAATGTCCTCCATAGTAACAATTCCTGAAGTCTGGCCATACTCATCCACCACAATCACCATATGGATTTTCTTTGCCTGCATTCTCTGGAATAAATCATTAATATTTCTGGTTTCCGGAACATAAATAGCTTCCCGAATTAAATGTGGAATGGTTCCAATAGGACAATCCTCGCAATTACCAAAAGTAATCTGCTTCATTACGTCCTTTAGATGCAAAATTCCTATGATGTTATCAATATCTTCTCTGTACACAGGGTAACGAGAATTGCTGTTTTCCAGCATATAAGACAGCGCATCTTTTAACAGGATGGTCTCATTTAAGGCATGGAGATTTTTTCTGTGGGTCATAATATCTCTGGCCTCAGTTTCAGAAAACTCCATGATATTCTGAATCATCTCTGCTTCGCTCTCTTCAATGACGCCCTGCTCATGGGCATCATCCACCATGGAAATAATCTCTTCTTCTGTTACATCATCTTCCTGTTGGTTTGGGTCTACCCCAAAGAGACGTACCACCAGGTTAGAAAGTTTTGTGCTTAAAAAGGTTACTGGCCAAAAAATTGCCACAAAAGCTTTTACAATGCCTGCCGTTTTGTAAACCCAGCGGTCTGGGTCGTGATTAAAAAGTTTTTTTGCAGACAAGACGCCCAATGCAATCAAAATAATAAGAGAAACCAGGTACACCAGAAGAAATGCCCCAACCCAGTATATACTCTGTGGAATCTGAATACCCACCATCTCATTTAGCTGTCTCATACAGAAATAAACATAGGGAGTAATGGAGCGTACTCCCACATATCCGGCCAAAATACTAAGAAAAATAGCGGTGGTGGATATGGTGTTTACAATGGCTCCTGGGTGCTGAATCACATCTAGCAGCCACAATGATTTTTTATCTTTTTGCTCTAAGGCTCTCTTTTCAATTTCACTTTCACTGACCTTTTGTATGGCAGCGCCAAATCCATACATAATCCCATTTACAATAATAAATAACGTAAATACCGTCAGAGCCCATAAAGGGCTGCTACCGTCATCCATAAATTCTTTTTATTCCTTCTTTCTTCTTCAGTCTTTTGGAACAGTAAAACCGTACCATGAATAAAATACCATTTTCCGTATCTTTCGTCAAGATTTCCTTTCGTCAAAAGCCCTCCCTGGCTATGTAAGCAATTCCAGGCTAATACAAAGGGCATGGTTCACCTTGTTCAGGATTTCCGCATCCAAATGGCAAACCTTATCCTTTAGCCGGCGCTTGTCAATGGTTCTAAGCTGTTCCAGCAAAATCACAGAATCCTTGACAATAGCATAAGATGAAGCATCAATCTCAATGTGAGTAGGAAGTTTGGCCTTATTCATTCTGGAAGTAATGGCAGCACAGATTACCGTTGGACTGTGCTTATTGCCAATATCATTCTGAATAATCAGAACCGGTCTGACGCCGCCCTGTTCACTTCCAACCACAGGACGCAGATCCGCATAAAAAATATCGCCTCGTTTGATAATCACACATTTCACACTCCGATTTTTTCTATTTCGATGTTTTATATCTGGTATTATTCTTCCCAGCTTTTTTGTGTGTATTCATGTATTATCCAAGGTATTTTTTATTTCTGTTTCGATTCCAGGTAAACGCGGGGCACCCGTTTGCTGATGCAACAGGCAAATTCGTAGTTAAATCTACCTGACAGATTTCCCAACTCCTCCATGGTAATACAATCCTCCTGGTCTTTGCCAAGAAGCGTTACCTGATCCAGCTCCTCTGCTTCTGGAATATCTGTGACATCTACCATAAACTGATCCATACAGACTCTTCCAAGAATCGGAGCACGTTTTCCGCGGATAAGCACACTGCCCTTATTGGACAACCCTCTTGCATATCCATCTGCATAACCAACGGGTATGGTAGCCACCCTGGTTTCCCTGGTAGTAGTAAAAATGCCACCATAGCTAACTTCAACACCTGGCTCTACATTTTTTATGTATGCAATATGACTTCTCAGACTCATAAGTGGTTTTAATGGAACTGGTTCTCGTTCCACTTCTTCTGAAGGATATAAGCCATAAAGAATGATTCCTGCCCGAACTGCATCTAAGTTTGCCTCCTTCATTCGGATGATTCCAGCGCTGTTAGAACAGTGTTTCATGGGAATAGAAAGACCTGCCTCCTCAAGAGCCAACAGGAATTCCTGAAATTTCTCATACTGTACTTTGGCAGGTGTTGTATCCTTTTCATCTGCTCTTGCAAAATGAGTAAAAATCCCTTCTACCTCTATTCCAGGAAGTTTAGAAATTTCCAGGATTTCTGGAACATCTGTTTTCACATCTCGGTAGCCAATTCTAGTCATACCTGTATCAATTTTAATATGTATTTTCAGTGTTTTCTTTGCTGCTACTGCTGCTTTTGACAATTCCTGTGCCATAGATTGTTTAAAAACAGCAGGTCTGAAATCCATATCTACAATTTTCTTATAGTCCTCCTGATACGTATACCCAAGAATTAGGATTGGTTTGGTAATCCCTGCTTCTCGTAATTCCTCTCCTTCTTCCACCGTAGCAACGGCAATCCCCCAAACCTCTGGATCCTGCTGTATTCTTTTTCCAAGGGGAACTGCTCCATGTCCATAACCGTCTGCCTTTAAAACAGCTATAATTTTTGTTCCCGATTTTAAATTTCTTTTAATATGTTCCAGATTATAGGTCATGGCATCCAGATCAATCTCTGCCTGAATCCTGCTGTGCATTTTCATGATAACTGTGTTCCTTCTTTCTGTGCGGTCATTTCTTTTTGGAGTTCCAAATCCTTTAAAAGCTCTCCTGCACTTTGTATAATATCACTAGCCAAAATTGCTGCTTTTCCAATCCTGCTGGCAGCCTGGTCACCAGCCGCCCCATGGAGATATACCCCTAGACTTGCCGCCTTTTCCGGTGGATATCCCTGTGCCAGCAAGCCTAAAAGAATTCCGGTTAAAACATCACCGCTTCCTGCTGTTGCAAGCCCGTCATTACCGGACAGGTTCACATAGGTTCTTCCCTCTGGGGTACTGACTACAGTTCTGGCATCTTTACATATTAAGACAGCAGAAAGCTCTTTGGCAAGCCTTTTTGTCAGATTCACGGGATTTTTTTTCCACTCTTCTGGAGAAATACCGGAAATCCTAGCAAATTCCCCCAGATGTGGCGTAAGAAGCACCGGACCTTTGTGTTCTTTTAAAAGGCTAATCCTGTCTTTTAAAAGGTTCAAGCCGTCTGCATCAATGACCAAAGGCTTCTGACAATGTGCAAGCAGCGTCTTTAAAAGCGTGGCAGCCTGGGCAGAAGTTCCAAGTCCTGGCCCAATGCCCACAACATCCGCCCAATCCAGGCTTTCTTGTAACAACTCCTGCAAATCCGTATCCTCCTCATAGGTTTGAAGCATGGCTTCTGGAAAACAGGAAAAAAGGGGACGGTTTTCTTCCCTGGTACAAATTTTCAGCATACCAGCTCCTGTTCTCATGGCCGCCATGCCACTGAAATAAGCAGCACCAAACATTCCCTTGCTTCCTGCCACCAGCAAAATTTTTCCAAAGGTCCCCTTATTTCCATCGGGCTTTCTGGATATGGATGCAAGATCTTCTTTGTTACAAGCCAAAAGAGTTGATGTGTATTCCACATTTTGGGGAGCATAAATCCCAATATCTGCAACTAGTACCTTTCCTGCACAGGAAGCACCTGGATAAAGACACAATCCTGCTTTTAAAAAAGCAAAGGTTACGGTCAGATCTGCATGTACTGCACATCCCAGAATCTGACCTGTATCCGCTGAAATACCAGAAGGAATATCCACGGATAAAATTTTTCCCTTGTAATCTGACAAGCGCTTTATTACCTGCTCATAAATGCCTGTCACCTCACGAGAAAGTCCTACACCTAAAATTGCATCTACAATAGTAGTATATTCCTTTTGTTTGAAAGTCTTGACAAAGGATAATCCATATTTTTTTCCAATATCTATCTGTTTTTTCATTTCTTCTGTAAAATGTTCCGGATTTCCCAAAATGCAGACATCTGTTTCATATCCCCACAAGTGCAGAATCCGTGCAATTACCACCCCGTCTGCTCCATTATTTCCTCCTCCGCATAGGACCAGCACCTTTTTTAGAGAAAAATCATACTCTTTTAATGCATTTGCAGCCGCAAGCCCTGCACGCTCCATGAGAACCAAAGATGGAACTCCCATTTCTTCTATGGTATAAAGATCCAAAGCTTTCATTTCTTTTCCTGTTACAATCCGTTCCATAACATACACAATCCTTTCTGAAAAAAGGCTGGCGCAAACTCTTTCCGGCGCCAGCCTTTCCTGATTCTTAGTTCTCCTGTTCTGTTGTTTGACAGTTTAAGTTGTATGATAAACGCATAAGGCTTTCTGAAAGATGGACATTTTCTACAATCACATCTTTTGGAACGGTGAGATCCAGATGTGCAAAATTCCAGATTGCCTTAATTCCATTTTTCACCAGAAGATCTGCTGCCTCTGCAGCATTATTTTTTGGCAGTGTTAAAGTAGCGATTTCCACCTTCTGTTCTTTCAAAAACGCTGGCAGCTCATCCATCATACGGATTTCATTTCCACGGATAGAAATTCCTTTTAATACTGGGTTTACATCAAAAATTCCTACAATTTTAAAACCACGTTTTTCAAATTTTACATAGTTTGCAAGAGCCTGTCCCAAATTACCAGCCCCTATGATAATCATGTGATGGGTTTTATCCAATCCCAGAATTTTCCCAATTTCCGTATACAGATACGAAACATTATATCCATACCCCTGCTGGCCAAAACCACCGAAATTGTTTAAATCCTGACGAATTTGAGATGCTGTTACACGCATCTTTGCACTTAACTCATTGGAGGATATCCGTTCTACACCTTCTTCTATGAGTTCGCCTAAATATCGGTAATATCGGGGTAGTCTCTTTATGACTGCTTTTGATATGCATTTTTCCTCCACGTTTCACCCTCCTGTACCCAAAAATACACATTTCTATACTTCATTATATAGAATTGTTAAATTAAAGTCAATATTATTCATTTTATCTGTTGTCAAATTCCTTTTATCCGATATATAATAGATAGCGATTACCACAAAAAGGAGATGATACCTCATGATTTTAGCATGTCAAAATATAGAAAAATCCTTTGATGGCGTCACGCTTCTGCATGATGCCAGCTTTCACATAGAAGAACGGGAGAAAGCCGCTTTAGTTGGCATTAACGGTGCAGGAAAATCGACCCTTTTCCGTATGATTGTAGGGGAATTAACCCCAGATGATGGGCAGGTGATTTTATCCAAAGGAAAAACTCTAGGATATCTGGCACAGCATCAAGAGCTAAGCAGCCAGCTAACCATCTATGATTCCCTTCTTCAGGTGAAGCAGCATATTTTGGACATGGAGAGCCGTATGCGGGATATGGAGCTTCAAATGAAACACACCACAGGAGATGAACTAACAAAGCTTATGGAAGCTTATTCTAGGCTTACCCATGAATTTGAATTGGAAAACGGCTATGCTTATAAAAGCGAATTAATTGGTGTTTTAAAAGGTCTTGGATTTTCAGAAGAGGATTTCGAAAAACCAGTTGCCACCCTTTCAGGTGGACAGAAAACCAGGGTGGCTCTTGGACGACTTCTGCTTTCCAAGCCAGATATCATCCTTTTAGACGAGCCTACCAACCATTTGGACATGGATTCTATTGCCTGGCTGGAAACTTATCTTCTAAATTACCCTGGCGCTGTTTTCATTGTATCCCATGACCGTTATTTTCTTGATAAGGTTGCTACAAAAATTGTAGAAATTGACAATACCAAAGTAACCTCATTTTCAGGAAACTATTCTGCATACAGTGAAAAAAAGGCTATGCTTCGGAAAGCTGCTTATCAGGCTTATTTAAACCAACAACAGGAAATCAAGCATCAAGAAGAAGTCATTGCAAAGTTAAAGTCCTTTAACCGAGAAAAATCCATCCGCAGGGCAGAAAGCCGCGAAAAAATGCTGGAAAAAATCGAAGTTCTGGAAAAACCAGTTGAAGTAGATGACTCCATGCGAATTTCCTTACGCCCAAGAATCACCAGCGGAAACGATGTTCTCACAGTGGAACATTTAAGCAAAGCTTTTCCATCTTTGCCTCTGTTTGAAGATTTAAATTTTTCCATTAAGCGTGGAGAACGTGTGGCGATTATTGGAAATAATGGAACTGGAAAAACTACCATTTTGAAAATTTTAAACCAGCTTCTTCCTGCAGATGCGGGATGTTTCCATCTTGGCAGTAAGGTTCATATTGGCTATTATGACCAGGAGCATCATGTGTTACATATGGAAAAAACGGTTTTCCAGGAAATCCAGGATGATTATCCGAAACTCACCAACACAGAAATCCGAAACCTTCTGGCAGCCTTTTTGTTTACGGGAGATGACGTGTTTAAGCTGGTATCTGCTTTAAGCGGTGGGGAGCGAGGACGTGTTTCTCTGGCAAAGCTCATGCTTTCTGAAGCAAATTTTCTGATTTTGGATGAGCCTACCAACCATTTAGATATTACCTCAAAAGAAATTTTAGAAGAAGCCTTGAATAATTATGAGGGAACGGTCTTATATGTTTCTCATGACCGTTATTTCATTAACAAAACAGCCACCAGGATTCTGGAATTAACCAATCAAAAACTGGTAAACTATATTGGAAATTATGATTATTATTTAGAGAAAAAGGAAGAACTGACAGAAATCTATGCGCCTACCCAGGAGGAAACTGTCATACCGGAAACCATATCTGCTACAAAACTGGATTGGAAACAGCAAAAGGAAGAACAAGCCCGTATGCGCAAGCGGGAAAATGACCTAAAGAAAACAGAAAAGGCCATCGAAGACTTGGAAATTCGAGATAAAGAAATTGATGAAGAAATGTCGGATCCCCAGGTTGCTACCAATGTGTCTCAGTGTGTTGCCTTATCAAAAGAAAAAGCTGAAATCGCTGAAAAACTAGAAGAACTTTACGAAAAGTGGGAAGAACTGGCACAATAGCCAGTTCTTCCTTTTGTCTATGATATATTATTTTTATGGATAGCAGATTTTTCTAGAAGCTGTGCTTCCAGCTTTCTTCGGATTGCCTGAATAAAATCTTTGCTGTTTAAGATAACCGGATGTTCCAGCGTTGTAATCAGAGCCAAGTCTCTGGTCATGCTTCCCTCTTCTATGACATGGAGGGTAGCCTGTTCCAATTTATCTGCAAATGCCTGAAGCTCAGAATTTTCATCTAATTCACCGCGTTTTCTAAGAGCGCCTGTCCAGGCAAAAATGGTAGCAACGGAGTTTGTAGAGGTTTCCTCTCCCTTTAAATATTTATAGTAATGACGCTGCACCGTTCCGTGCGCTGCCTCATACTCAAAATATCCATGAGGGGATACCAGAACAGAAGTCATCATAGCCAGAGAGCCAAAGGCAGAAGACACCATATCACTCATGACATCTCCGTCATAGTTCTTACAAGCCCAAATAAATCCCCCTTCTGCTTTCATTACTCTGGCAACTGCATCATCAATTAAAGTGTAAAAATAAGCGATGCCTGCCTTTTGAAAAGCCTCCTGAAATTCTTTTTCATAAATTTCCTGAAAAATGTCTTTAAAGGTATGATCATATTTTTTGGAAATGGTATCTTTCGTGGAAAACCATACATCCTGTCTGGTGTCCAGGGCATACGTAAAACAACTTCTGGCAAAACTTTCAATAGATGCATTCAGATTATGCATCCCCTGTGCAACACCTGGTCGGGTAAACTCATGAACAAGTTCTCTTGTTTCAGTCCCATCCTTGGCAGTATACACTAGTTCAACCTTTCCTGGTCCCGGAATGACCATTTCTGTGTTTTTATACACATCTCCATAGGCATGTCTTGCCAAGGTGATAGGCTTTTTCCAGTTTTTTACACAGGGTTCAATTCCTTTCACAATAATAGGAGCCCGAAACACTGTACCGTCCAGCATAGAACGAATGGTACCGTTTGGACTTTTATACATTTCTTTTAAATGATACTCTTCCATTCTGGCAGCATTTGGAGTAATGGTCGCACATTTTACTGCTACTTTATATTGTTTTGTAGCATTGGCTGCATCTACGGTTACCTGATCATTCGTCTCATTTCTATGCTCCAATCCCAAGTCGTAATACAGAGTTTTTAAATCTACAAAGGGCTCAATCAGCTCTTCTTTAATCCATTTCCAGAGAATCCTGGTCATTTCATCTCCATCCATCTCTACCAGAGGTGTTGTCATTTTAATTTTTTCCATGGTTCTTCTCCTTTCTCTTTCCATCTGCTATTTCATCTCTTCTTTTAGTACTTTTTCTAAATCCAGATTATTAAAATTCTTTATCGTGTTTGTAATATGTTGGTAGGCTGCCTGTTCTGCTGCTTTTGCATCTCCTTTTTGAATTGCTTCCAAAATCTGCTTATGCTCCTGTGCAGAAGGTTGTGTACGTTTTCTTTCTTTTACAGATGCCATACGTACTCTCTGCAAATATTGGTGAAAGTCCAATAACGTATGGGCAAGAATCCGGCTTTGGGATGCTTCGTACAACAATTTATGAAATTCCCCGTCCTGCTGGCACACTTGCTGGAAATTTTCTTTTTCTACATAATAATCAGATAACAAAATCGCTTCTTCCATTTTGTCCAACGTTTCTTGGGTCACATGCGTCGCTGCCATAGCTGCACAAAGACCTTCTAATTTTGCCCGTATCAGATACATATCCATCACATCCTTGGTGGAAATACCTGTGACAAAAGCTCCCTTATTTGGAATGAATTGCACCAATCCTTCCAACTCCAACTGCCGGATAGCCTCTCTTACTGGAGTACGGCTAACCCCCAATTCTTTCCCAATCGTACATTCTACTAGTTCATCACCTTTTTTATATCTTCCTCGTAAAATATCCGTTCTAATTTTTTCAAATACTTTTTCTCGTAAAGATTCTCCTGCCATGTTTTCTCTTTTTCCATCCTTTACCATGTAATACCCAGGCGACTACAGGTATCTGCAATCACTCCCTGGAGTTCTTCATCTGTAAGTACAGTTACACGGCCTTCTTCGTATTGCGTATCTACCCATGCCTTTACTTGAGCCACAAGCTGGCTGTTTTTCTCCACTTTCTTATCCCCTGAAAGCTGGAAATGATTGTTAATCCAATGTGCAATGCCTGCCAGCCCCGAAGTCTTGGAAACCGCAACCTGAGGTCCACGATGAAGAAATTTCTCTGTATCAAAGATATTATAAATCTCCTCATTTTTCAAGAGTCCATCTGCATGAATCCCTGCTCTTGTCACATTAAAAGCACTTCCTACAAAAGGGGTTCTGCTGGGAATCTGGTAACCGATTTCTTTTTCATAGTATTCTGCAAGCTCTGTAATCACAGTGGTGTCCATACCATCCAGGGTACCTTTTAGCTGAGCATATTCAAAAACCATGGCTTCTAAAGGAGTATTTCCTGTGCGTTCTCCAATACCAAAAAGGGAACAGTTTACCCCACAAGCTCCATATAGCCACGCTGTAGTAGAATTACTTACAGCCTTATAAAAATCATTGTGACCATGAAATTCAATAAGTTCAGAGGGGATACCAGCATGTGTCATAATACCATAAATAATTCCTGGAATAGACCGTGGTATCACAGCGCCTGGATAATTAACTCCATAGCCCATAGTATCGCAGCAACGCACCTTAATGGGAATGGAATATTCCTCCATAAGTTTTGTTAATTCCAGACAGAAGGGAATCACATAACCATAAATATCTGCTCTGGTAATGTCTTCCAAATGGCATCTTGGGCTGATTCCTGTATCCAGGCACTCCCGTATTACAGAAAGATAATGTTCCATGGCCTGCTTTCTGGTCATTTTCATTTTATAGAAAATATGGTAATCTGAACAACTTACCAAAATCCCTGTTTCCTTTAATCCAATATCTTTTACTAGTTGAAAGTCTGCTTTACTAGCCCGAATCCAGCTGGTAATCTCTGGAAACTGATATCCCTTTTCTAAACATTTGTATACTGCATCTCGGTCTTTTTTACTATAAAGAAAAAATTCACTTTGACGGATTTTTCCATTTGGTCCCCCCAGCTTATGAAGGTACTCATAAATTCTTACGATTTGCTCGGTACTGTAAGGCGCCCTGGATTGTTGACCATCTCGAAAGGTAGTATCGGTAATCCAGATATCATCTGGCATATGGTGTGGGACAATTCGATCATTAAAAGCAATCTTTGGTACTTCTGAATAAGGGAACAGATTACGGAATACATTGGGCGTTTCCACATCCACTAATGGATACATATGTTCCTCTAATTCCAGCAAATTCGTATGATAGTTCATTCTGACAGCTCTGTTAATCATCTCACACACTCCTGACTTTTCTAGTAGTTCATTTATCTGTTACTCTATTGTATTGAATTATTTGTATCATTGTATACAATAATACAAAATATGTCAATATACTTTTTACAATACCATAATAGCTATAACTTAAAGTTATATGCTTTTTCCAGATAAAAAAGAGGGAAGGTGAAATAATCCCCATCCCTGTAAGTTGTGTGCATAGCCCAGATCTTTTGCAGTATCCCGCAGTCGTTTTTTAATCTCCAGGTTGGTAAGCTGTGGCTCCTTTTCCAGTAATAACGCAATCCCTCCTGCTACCAAAGGAGTAGACATAGAAGTACCACTTTTAGCCGTATAGGAAGAAACTCCTGCCCTATATGCGCAGGAGATGATTGCATTGCCGGGAGCTACAATATCTGGCTTACTAATACAGTCTCTGGTAGGTCCTCTACTAGAAATCCCCTGATTTTCCATAACCATATCAGAAGCCCCAACAGTAATCACTTTACGGCTGCAGCCTGGAGCAGTGATACTCCCTCTTTGGGGACCAAGATTTCCCGCTGCTGCTACCACCACCAGCCCTATATCCCAGATATGCTCCACTGCTTCAATCAAATCCTGATTTTCTCCCTGGGTTGTGCTTCCAACAGAAATATTCACAATACGGATATTATATTTTTCTCTGTTTTTTTCAATCCAGTCCATGGCATAAATCACAGATTCTTTTTTTCCGTTTCCTTTTTCATCTAACACTTTTATAGGAATCAAACCACATTCTGGTGCAATGCCGCAATACCTTCCTTTGCTGGCTCTGCCATTTCCTCCTATAATACCTGCCACATGAGTCCCATGTCCATTATCATCATAAGGCATGGTCCGTCCTCTGACATAATCCCGAAAAGCAAGAATACGGCTTCCAAAATCCAGATGCAGGCATACACCGGTATCCAGAATCGCCACACCGATTCCTCTTCCGGTACAAGCTTCCTTCCTGGCAATATCCTGCCAATTACTGCCTGATTTTTTTATTTTGTCCATGACAAAATTTCCTTTTTCATTAATATATGTGTGAGGAAAGAAAAGGTTGCTTCCACTATTCCATGCCATGTGCCAGATCATCTGACTCGTCTATTGTTTGAAGAATATAATTGACATCATCATATCTTGAAGAATCTGATTCCGAACCCAGACTACAGATTAAAAATTCTTTTCCATGTTGTTGATAAAGAACAACCAAATTATAATTCTCTGCTAAGGAACCTGTTTTTACTCCTATAATTCTTTCATTGTAATATTCAGATGCAGGATCTAAAAACGCATTGGT
Source organism: uncultured Bacillota bacterium (assembly GCA_905200905.1). Taxonomy (GTDB): domain Bacteria; phylum Bacillota; class Clostridia; order Lachnospirales; family Lachnospiraceae; genus Blautia. The sequence continues at coordinate 68,874 of CAJKMA010000001.1, read as the reverse complement.
ATTTACCCAAGTCTGTGTACTTCCATCTGGCAGAGTAGCTATATACATATGTTGAGATACCATTTCCCTAAACCACGGATTTTCCAACAGACGGTCCGTGACCTTTTTCATATCCCAGACAGTAGTATGGTAAGCAATCAAAATGATGCACCTACTCATCTTATCATATTTTTGAGAAAATATTCCTTGATACTCAACTCATATAGCGCGATGCGTGCAATTCGCGTAATCAATTGTTCAAGGAGGTATTTCTCGTGAAAACCAATCAAAAACTTCACCAGCTCCATCTTAATGAATGGGCTCAACGCTTTGCCGATCAGAAGGCAAGCGGTCTTACTGTCAAGCAATGGTGTGAAGATAATAACTTCAGCATCCACGCTTATAACTACTGGAAACGTGTACTCAAAGAAGAAGTGGGGAACCAGATTCTCCCTGATATCGTTCCTCTCGTACTTCCAGAAGCTACATGCGATGCTCTCACGGCTTCCCAAGTGCAGCAAGTTTATCCTCAACCAGTGGTTTCACCTAATACTACATTGCATAGCGCAATTCACGCGAATTGTGCAACTGCAGTGTTGTCTATAAATGGCATATCAGTTGAAGTATCACCAGATATTCCTGAGGACTTTCTCTGCACCCTTATTAAGGCGGTGCGCCATGCTTAGAGATGCTAATCCAACCAGCTTTTCCGGAATCTATATCGTTTGTGGTTATACTGACCTTCGTTATGGTATCGATTCCTTGGCAGCTATTATTGAGCACAAATACCATGTCAGCCTTTTTGTTCCCAACACCTTATTTCTCTTCTACGGAAGATCTGCCACAAAGATAAAAGGACTTCTCTGGGAAGGCGATGGCTTTCTACTCCTTTACAAACGCGTCGATAGTGGTCACTTCACCTGGCCTCGTAATTCAGATGAGCTCCGCTCCATGACATCTGAACAGTTCCGATGGTTAATGTATGGCTTTTCTATCGCTCCCGTCATTCAAGCTGTTACTCCTAGTTACTCAGCTTAATTATTCTATTGTACAAAACAGAGAACTTTTTTCTCTGCTTATCGCACCTCTTCCAAAGTGCTATGCACAGCTTTCGAAGGCTCCTTGTTCTTTCTATCGCAGTCTTCAAAGCTCTGCATAGCATTTTTCTTTTTGTGTTTGACTTCTATTTAAGATCTCTCACTCCGCCTTCTACAGCTTTCTATTTATAGGCATTTTCACGGTGCTCCCTTTCCTTTCCATTCGCCTTTTTCACGTATTCCTGGTATAATAAGAGCATTAGGTAATTGCGAAACTCGCAATGCTTGTTCATAATCTTGAATCTAAACAAGGAAGAATTCGTACAGAGCACGAATCCTAAGATGAGAAGTGGATAACTACCGTTTTTAGGCATACTTTAATAAGCCATAGGCTTTATAAAGTTAATAAGACCTAAGCGATGAGTGGTTTCAGACTTCGTATGTATTCATGATGTTTGATTTTGTCTGCAAGAACAACTGTAATGAATTGGGTGATTCCAGCAAGAATCAAGTCAGCATGCAATGTTTTCTCATTCTGAGTACGACGTCCTGCAAGACAGAGATTGTCTTTTATGTGATTGATATCTCTTTCTACTGCGGTTCTGATTTTGTAAGTGTTATCCCTCTCTTCGGTTCCGCGAATGGTTCCGGGATAGGCACGAAGACCAATGTTATTTGATAAGGAATGCGAACGTCTTAACGACCAATATCACAAAAACCAAACCTATGATGAAATCAAATCCCATCATTATATCATCAGCTTTGATCCTGCTGATCGTGACGAATGCGGATTAACAGGAGAAAAAGCACAGGAACTGGGACTAGAATATGCCCGTAAAAATTTCCCCGGACATCAGGCTCTTGTCTGTTTTTATCTACGATCAGATTCCAGTCGTTCCAGCGGTTCTACCGAGATTTCCATTGCCTCTTTCAACATCGGAATAATATATTTTCGATCCCTCTTAATCGAAAATGTCGTAAGCTCTGGATCTGCGATCGGATCTTCCACTGCTACATATTCTTCCAAAGAAAAATCACAACTATCCATATGTACACGAATAAAACGAGTATGATTTCCGTTTTCCCCAAAATATTCCTCCAGTGCAGCTTTTCTCGTCTTGGCATCCATTTTAGAAACCAAAGGTGCGGGGATACTATACAAATTTCAAAAGATTCTCAAAGCTGTCCAGATTACAATCTTCCAGCCCGCACTCCCTTGCGTCACCATACAACGCGAACGAAATGAAACCGCCTGCTTTTGCAGCCTGTATGCCAGCCTTTGCATCTTCCACCACGATGCAGCTTGAAGGATCCGCTTCCATGAGCTCCGCGGCCTTTAAGAACACTTCCGGATTCGGCTTAGAATGTGCAATCATCGTTCCATCAACTATCGCATCAAAGAAATCTACTAATCCGATTCGTTCCAAAATAAAACGCGTATTCTTACTTGATGAACCGATGGCAAGCTTACAGCCTTTGTACTTTAGCTCTTCCAACGTGCTCTTTACTTCAGAAGAAAGATCTTCAGGAGACATTTGCTTTAAATATTCCCTATAAATATGGTTCTTCTTTTCAGCCATAGCCACCTTCTCACTCATCGTATAAAGCTTATCGCTCCGCTCCAGAATAATCTCCAGACTCGCCATGCGACTTACGCCTCGCAGGCGATTATTGATCTCCTCATCAAAATAAATTCCCTGTTCATCCGCCACCTGCTTCCATGCCAAATAATGATATTTGTCTGTAAAACAAATTACACCATCCAGATCGAAAATATATGATTTAATGTTTTTGCAATCCATTTTATCTCCCTCATGCTATACAAATACAATATGCCTTATATCTAATTTACCTTGCCCGTCAAATTCAAAATATATAGGCGTTTTTTCTCTATACTCCATTTCACCAACACTAATAATCTGCCATTCTTCCGACTGAATATTTATTGTATTCCGGCATTCAGACCCATTTATCTCCCCCAACTTAAGTTTCACCACTCCGTTAAAACTACCACGAGCTTCTATCATAATATTCGTCTTGGATAAAATACTGAAATTCTTGTATCCAATTACCGTCCCCGAATCAACATCCGTTATAAATGATTCATTTCTGTCTTCCACAACTCGAACCTGCTGTCTCATTACCGGATTATCATAATCTATATGGTTCATAGTAGTTCTACATGTCAGATGAGAGCAGATTGAAGCCGGGTATATGCCTTTTCCTACTAACGGCTTTCCATTTAATCCACTACTCGTAATTTCTACCTGTCTGATTCTGCCATCCTCATCGATAGCGATTTCTTCAGCGCACCCTTGGCGTGAGAATTCGGTACCTGCCGTCTGCCTGTGATAAAAGATGTAGTATTTGCCATTAATTTCTGCCAAACCTCCATGATTATTTCCAATCGGATATACCGGTGTTCGGCGATTGCCAAATCCTATATCTCCATTGGAAATAACAACTCCGCCATATTCGAATCCTTGCATTGGATCATTACTGACCGCATAACATAATTCATGACTTTTATGGGATGAATATACAAGATAATATCTGCCTCTAATTTTGCGAATCGATGGTGCCTCAAAATATCCATGTCCATCAAATGCCGTGCCGGCAGTATGCTTACCCCCAGGAATGCAGGGCTTGGGTTCCGATTTAACTGTAATCATATCCTGTTCCAGTTCCACAACCATACAGTGTTCACCCAGTTTAACCGTTTTCATTACGTTGTATGTCTTTCGCATCACATCAGGCAGTTCAGCAATCTGTTCCTCCGTCAGATCCGGGAGATACATCTCCTTCTCCTTAGCAGGTGCAAAACCATAGTAAAGGTATACTCTACCATCCTCATCACACAATACTGCCGGATCAAAAGGCATCCCCTCATCCAAAATTTTTCCATCATACTTATTGTTCGGATATTTGACATGACCGTAGAATTCGAATGGACCGATAGGGGTATCCGCTACTGCCACACCAATTTCCTGTCGGAAATTAAAGCAATAATAGATATAGTATCTTCCGTCAGGTCCCTGTGTTGCATCCGGTGCCCATAACTGTAATGTGTCATCCGCATTAGACGGGTCTTGATTTCTTTTGTAAATTACACCTTCATATCTCCAATCAGTAAGATCCTCAACTGACGCAGACCATGTCACATAATGCCCCGGGCAATATACAGAGGCATGAGCAGAATCATGTGATCCATAAATGTATACCCTATTTCCAAATACACGAGGTTCCCCATCTGGCACATATTCATTTAATGGCAGATAGGGATTATAAATCTGACTCACGTTTACTCTCCCTTCATATCTTTTTCAATATTGAACATCAGTGAAAAAACAACACCGAGTATTCCGCAAATGGCAGGAATCCCTCCAACTAACACTCTCATAGAAACCAGTGCGGATGCGACCTGCACCTCTGCTGCTCCATTATAAGCACCCCAAGCAAGTACCCATCCGACTAATGCAGATCCCAGACCGGTACCAAGCTTGGTTCCGATTGAAGATACGCTATTAGTCAATCCATCTAATCTCAGTCCAGATTGTTTTTCACCATAGTCAATTACATCTCCAATCATAGGAATCAAAAGACCTGCAACGCCTGCAAGACCAATTCCCTTTAATACAAGTCCTGCTATAATAAGTGGCAAAGCCGAATTCGCCATAAATGTAATAATGAAACCAACTGTCTGAAGTGCATACCCCAATGCGATTGTATTTCTTTTTCCTATCCTCGCAGCCACCTGCGGGACAAAAGCTGTGCAGATTATTGTTGGTCCCATTCCTGCCAATGTCATTAGACCAAACATTGCTCCATTTCCTAAAACATACATGCAAAAATAAATACCTCCGCCATTAAAAGTACCTATGGAAATATAATTTATAATAGACAAGATAAGAATGATCCAGAAATATTTGTTTTTTAATAAAACTGGAAGCCCTTCTCGGAAAGTAACCTTTTTCTCTGTCTTCACTCTTGCATCTTCTACTACACAGTTATGCTTTCTTTCCTTACAAACAATACCTGCAATTATCAAGCACGCGGCAGATATCGCTGCATAAATATATGACATAGTTTGCCATCCCACAGAGGTATATACTTTCTCCGTCACCATATTTAATACAATGATGATTACAAAACCCATCATCTGATATATGGCATTCAGCTTCATTCGTTCCTTTAGGTTACCTGTCATGAGCGCCTGCATAGCTACTGCTGCTAATACATTAGCTGTATAGCAGATTACTGCCGAAAAAATATAAGTAAGATACATGTAGACAACCTTAGCTCCATAGTCAAAGGACTCAGGAACTGAAAATACCAGGATCAGGCTTAAAATAAGCGGTATAATACTGGCCATGAACCAAGGCTTTGCCTGTCCCATTTTTGTATGAGTTTTATCAATTATTCCTCCCATAAAAATATCGGAAATGCCATCAAATAATCTTGCGATAAGCATCATCGTACCAGCTGTTGCTGCTGCAATACCTACGCTGTTTGTATAATAGAGCGTTGCAAAAGACGAAATAGTTGTATACACCATATTGCCGCCTATGTTTGCCAGACCATAGGATAACTTCTCTCCCATTCCTATATGTATATCTTCATATTTTTTGTTTTCCATCTTTTCCTCCTATAAATGTGTATCCCATTTTCCACAAAATGAATCTACTGGATCTATACCCGTAAACTGTTCTCTTCCCATCAGGCAGTTCATAACACTTTCGACCATAACAGGCTTAAACTTATATGCGTTGATATAGGTCTTTACCCGCGGAACATCTAATAAATGGTATGGATTAGCAAACGAGATAAAAATCGTTGGAACCACATTGATATAATTCGGACAATTAGCTCCCATCGGTTGTGCCCATTCAATCCTTACCGTGGTTTGATTACTTTGTGTTGCCAGATTTGACGCATATACAATCAAATCATAATTCTCCTCGATATATGAAAAAGGCTTTGCCATTCCTTCCAATGCTGGATCCGGTTCAAATATCGTTACTTCAAAGTCCTCTTTTGCAAAGGCTGTTGCCATCTGAGTCGCAAAATCATTTCCCTCATTTACAAAATAACTTTTACCGGACATTTCAATTGGATATAAAAGAACACGCTTGGTTTTTTGAGGTGACAGCGGCAGGATGTCCTGCTTATTTTTTACTAGTGTAACTGCTTTTTGTGCAAGTTCACGTTCCATCGCCTTATGCTCTGCACAGCCAATCACAGATGCATACTCTTCAAATTCAGGCACATTATTCTTGATATGCAAATTTAATGAAGCCTTAGTTCCAAGAATACGAAGCACCGCCTCATCCAGACGCTCCTCTGAAAGGATTCCGTTTCTGACTCCATCAAGCATATAGTTAAAATCTTCCTCTGTATTCTTGCAGAATAGAAACATATCTGCTCCTGCCGCTATCGCAGAAGGCACTGCCTCTCTTCGCCTCATTGCACCACTCATACCTGCCATTGTAGAAGCATCCGTAAGAATCAAACCATTAAATCCTAACTTACCACGAAGTAAATCTCCCATTATTTCCTTTGATAAAGTTGCTGGCAAGATGTCCTCATCTCTGATATTTGGATTAAAAAACTTTGTATATGCCGGTTGCATAATATGACCAACCATAATTCCCTTTGTTCCCTGCTCGATGCATGCCTTATATATTTCGCCATAGCTGGCATCCCATTCTTCACATGAGAGACTATTAATACTACTTAGCAGATGCTGATCTCTTTCATCCACACCATCTCCCGGAAAATGTTTAGGAGTTGTAACAATTCCGTATTCCTGCAGAATCCTGATATATTCCTTACCCGCAGTCTCTACAAATTCCTTATTACTCCCATATGTTCTAGTATTTGTGATTGGATTACGAAAATTCCTATCAATGTCTACAACCGGTGCAAATGAAATATTTGCACCCACAGCTGCAGCCTCGCGCGCGCAGACATATGCCTGCTTTCTAACAGAATCCATTTCTCCGGTAGCGGCAATCTGCATATTGCATCCAATGTTTGTCCCCTCATGAACCAGACCATCTCCACCAGCTTCCACATTTGCCGCTATAAAAGCAGGTATTTTACTGGAGTTTTGCACAATTTTCACGAAGTCATAGAATTCCCTTGTTGGCAATGGTCTTGCCATAATTCCCCCCACATGATACTTCTCTGTAAGTACTTTCAGATAGCTCTCATCTGAAGAAAATGTAATCATGCAAAATAGTTGTCCTATTTTCTCTTCTAAAGTCATTTTTTCATAAGTTTCTCTGACCCAAATGAGCTGATTCTCATTTAAATCAAACGGGGATTTTTTTAAAATATCTAAATTCAATCCACATTCCTCCTTCACAAGTTCTATATAACAGGGTGTACACTCATATTTATTTGTTAGAATTATCTTAGCAGGAAACAGCCGTCTCATATATATATCTTATTATCCGAAAAACACATAAATATTATCTTTTTATATCATTTTATACTTACAAAAATAATAATCAGTGCTAAAATGTAAATAGTACAAGTAAGCATGAGAAATTATACGAAACTATATGTTGACAGACACAGCGTCAAAGTAGACCGGAGGAGAACTACTATGTCTAAAGTATCCAAATTAGAAGAGAGCCAGATACAACCGCTTTTAGAACCAAATCAGAACAGCCGATATGAAATAACACTTACAATAGAAAATTCCGATATTTATTTTTCCAGATTTGAAAATGCAAAGCCTTATATATCCTTTCACTGGCATGACAGTTTCGAACTGATATACTGTCTGGTTGGCGAACAGACTATTATTTACCAGGATAGCTCTGTAATCCTTCACGAAGGCGATTGTATTATCATAAACTCGTCCGTTTTGCATGCTACACGAAGCAGCGATGATAATCAGTTCATACTCGTCCAACTTCCCTTTGATTTTGTTAAAAAGAACATTCCCGAAATTGACAGCATTATCTTTGACTTAAAACTCCATTCTATGGATCCGAAAATAGAGACAAAACAATTGATGCTTACCGCCATTTTAGATAATATGTATGCACTATCCGTAGTCAAACCGCATGGGTATCAACTCAAATTTAATGCTCTTGTTTATGAGTTATTATTTCAGTTACTACATAATTTTTCTGTAACAGTATCAAATATTTCGCAGCATCAATCAGCAAAGCAACAGGATCTGTTGGTCCAGATTATCAACTATGTTCATAAAAACTACGCAAGAACAATTTCAATAGATGAGATTGCCGGTGTGTGCCATCTGCAACCACAGTACTTCTGCCGTTTTTTTAAGAAAAATATGGGAAAAACTTTTTTAGAATTTACGAATGACGTAAGAATGTATCATGTATATATGGATATGCAACAGACAAACCTGTCCATAACTGAGATCAGTCAAAAAAATGGTTTCAGCAATTATGATACTTTCCTGAAAACTTTTAGGAAAAAATATGGCTGTAAGCCAAGCCAACTTTTCAGTTAGCACAGTAACAAATATTTCTCTAATAATTTCTCTGACAGAATCTCTTTTCTTTTTTCTGCCACCATGCTAGAATCAGATTAAATCGTTCTGACTGCAAAGGGCAGTTCCTTTTTTTCGGACCGTACCTGCGCAAAAAGGCGCGCATATTTCTAAAATACACAAAAGGAGGGGGCAGCGCCCTCTTACTTCTGATACCTGCGCCTTACAATTTTAAATAGCGCGGGTATTTTTTTCTCGCGCAGGAAAGGCGATTTTTTATGAACACTCGAATTGCCATGATCGGAATCATACTTATAAACAGTGATCCCGTCGAAGAACTCAATCACCTGTTAAGTCAATATCGCGAATACATCATCGGACGGATGGGACTACCGTATCGTGAAAAAGGGATTTCCATTATCAGCATCGCCATCGATGCTCCTGCCGACATCATCAGCACACTTTCCGGGAAGCTCGGTATGCTTCCCGGTGTAAGTACAAAAACCATTTATGCAAAAACTCCAGGAATTCCGGATTAATGTGATTTTTCTAAATTTTATCACATTTTTTGTAAAAGGAAGGACTTCATCTATGAAACAACTCATTGACCGTCTGGAAAACGAACAAACACTCTCGCGCGGAGACTAATCACCTCTCGTATCCGCTGTCACGATCACGTCTACCGGAGCGGTTTTCTGACGAGGATTTTTCAACACCAGATTCATCACAAAACTGTCTTCGTGCCAGAATCCGAAAATCTGACTGTTCCCATACAACTGATCTTCTATTCATTCCATATGTACCATCTTCTCAAGAAGTTTTAAATACCCGGAAAATACCGCTTGAAGTGCGTTCTGACCGATTTTCTTTATATTCATAATCCATTTCCTCCTCATACCCACGTTTCATTTCCTTTTCTTTTGCTAAAATACACTGCCGATATAATTCATTACTTTCGGTCCGCCAAGCCGTCCCAACAGGTAGAGCTCCCAACTTCCGATAAGTCCCGCCGCCACAGACAAGAGCATTACCATCGGAAATGTGATTTCTCCCTTTGCCGCCCAGATTCCTGCAAGCGGCATGATCACGCCTGCCGGAAAACCCGATAAATTTAAATATTCCAAAAGAACGATAAGGAAAATAAAAAACGCTCCATATTCGATAAAATAATTTGTCAATACTTGGATACTCATAAAAAACAGCCTCCTTTAACTGCCTCTATCATATCGGACAGTTCTAAAGGAGACCGCTAGAAGAATCAAAAGAAAATCTTAAGAAGTTTAAAGAAATTTGGAATATACTAGAGTCAGTGGACAAGGGCGTATTTCCCCTTGTCCACTGACTTTATCTTTCTACAATAAAATCCAATCCTTTTCCATCGCTCACGCAAGTGATCGTCCCCTGCTGATCGGTGCGGTACACCTGCACATCCGCATCTTCCAAAGCAGCCAAAACTTCTGCATACTATCCTTCTTTTGAACATCCTGTAAATGCAAAACACAAGACTACTGCCATTCCTATAACCAGAACCTTACTACTTTTTACTCTCTTAAAAAAATTTCTCATATTGTATTGTTTACATCCCTTCTAGTAAATACAAAAACTCTTATTTTGACACAATCAGTGTATCAAAGTAAGAGTCTTGATATTTTCATTTCTTTCTATGATATTCCTCTTTTTTTCTACTGAAATTCTTACGATTTTCCTACGAAATGAGAAGGGTAATCATAAAGCTGATTTTTTCATCCTTGCTCCCAATCTTCTTTGTACTTTATTTTATTAAAATACTGGCTTCTTTCCTTTTCGCAATCAAGTGAATGATACTTGTACTCAAGATTTGTTATCCAAATATGCTCTCCCATACATTTTGGATATACTACATTAAGCCAAAGAAATACTGACGAAAAGACGAATAAACAGACATATTTTTTCATTCTATTTCCCTCACCAAGTGCTGTCAGTTCCATAGCACTATTTTTCTATTACTTTTCATTAGCATACTACATCCCATTGATTAACCTATTATACCATTTTGCTTTTACACTCACAATAAAAACCGACCCAACTACCATTATTTTGTCTTGATTCAATTAAAATCTTGATTATTTTTTGTTGAAATAACACAAAATATAATTTGTGATCTGGAATCATAGCAAACAATTTTGACTTTCCATGAACAATTAGAAAATCCGCAATATTTCCTTAAATTTTGAAGATAAGTATTCCTTTTATATTGCTCAAATATAATAATGGTGTGAAATAATTCCACTCATTCCGGAGGACTCCTCCATCGTAATTGACATCAGGTGAACGATTTTCGGCTCCTCTATAAGATCCAATACAAGCTTTCTTGATATCCATCCGCCAATACCAACTGTCAATATCAGCATAAATATGCCCAGAACAACGGCGGCTTTATCCTTCTTCCATTTTTGAATGATTGCCCATACACAGCTTCCTCCGATACCAAAAAACAAAACTGCATAGGCTCCTTCTTTTACCATCCCCAATACACCTGTTTCCGGAAGTGCAATTTGAACAATCATACAGATCAGCACGGCACTCCATAAAATAGTGCTAACCAACTCTCGTTTTTTCTTTTCTTTTTCAGCTCTCATTTTCAGATACACTCCATATGCTGCTTATCTCAACAATAACAAATCTACCGCTTTGCTTTCTTCATCAAGAATCCAGAAACCTGCATAGCTATTTATGTATCGTATAATACTCTAGTCCTAAAACACTTTTTCTTATACATATTTTTTTCACATCTCCAACAGATGTTTCTTTATATGTACTTCTAGAAACACTAAATTCTGCTTCTTCTCCCTTCCAATTTCCATATAACAAATAACTATTTGCATTATCACCTGTGTTTACATCTTTATCTGTAATAGTTACGGTTTCATGAACAGGTTTGTCAAAGGTCAGTACAATATTCAACGGAAGTACAATAGAAAAGGAAATAGCCAATACCGCCAAAATAACAGAAGCTTTACGCCCCAATCTTTGAGGACACTCTGTCCTTAGTGATTTTATGATATATGGAACCGCTAAGATTGCTGTCAGACAAAACGCTATTTTTATGATATTTACAAAACCACAGTTAATGTTCTTTGAAACAATCAGACAGGAAAACATTGCTATAAATGCACCTGTAAGCGGCATTTGGAAAGCAGTTCCTTTTTCTTTTTTTGTCCTTGTTTCTATATAGATATACGGATAAAATCTGATATATATTGCATAAGTAACTAAGAGTATGGAAATCAGGATTAGAAACTTAATTTTGCCACCTATGACATAGGCTGCCACATTGGAAAAAGCCAAAATCGAATCTACTGTTTTGAGATTTTTGTTTACTTTTGTAATATTAAATCCGTTCTTTTTCATCCAATCTTCCCTGCCTTAATATTTAATATTTGGTTTTTCCACGCTTTCAAAATTATAGTTATTTAGTATTGTTTCATTATATCATTAGTGCCTTTTGCAGTCATTACATTTCTGTTATCTGTCAGAATATTTTTATCCGTTTTTCTGGTTAAGGCATCCTGTCAAAACACTAGATTTCTTGATTTTCCTATGCCAGCTTACATACAGACTTTAAATATTAAAAATTCCCCTGCTATGTTTTTACACATATCAGGGGAAAACATTAATCTTATCCTTTTTGATTATCTGCCAGCTTCCGAACCTCTTCCAAAGACAAACCTGTTATCTCTGCGATTTCTTCTATGGAATCACGTCCTCTTAGCAGCATCTTTAGAGCCGTGTTCACTGCTTTTTCGTGATTTCCTTCTGCTCTTCCTTCTGCTTTTGCTTTTTCTGCTGCTTCATTTCTCATCTCTTCCAAAAGTCTGCACATCTGGCTTTGACCTCCTTCTGTTTCCTTTAAGTATCTGACTTCTTCTGCCAGTAATGGGTTCACCATATCTTTTGCATCTTTGCAGTTAAAGTCATGCATCAAGCTTCCCACAGGATGCTCCAGGTTTCTATATTCACCATTCACGTATAGAATATGGGCTCCGTCACCGAATAATGCATTATCCATTTCTTTGATTCTTCTTTCAATGTGGTATAATGGAACCCCCTTACCGAATTTATCATTCTCGGTAATAAAGATTACATAGGTATCAACCAGCTCTTCAAAATCTTCTCCTTTACTGAGCAGTGTCCGGTCTATCATGCTGCTGTGAAACCTTGCCCTCCTTACTCCTGAACCCCTGTCGGAACGCTGTATTTCGATATCCATGAGTCTTCCGTGCACATCCTCTGCCTGGATATCTAATTTTATGGAACGTTTTGTTGCACTTTTATATTCTACCTGTGCCTTCGTAGATTTTACTTTGATATCATCACGCTCCAGAATCGTATTCAGAATATACTCAACTGCTTTCGTCTTTCCATCCAGAGCTTCTGAAAAAAAGTCATCATCCATCAGGCGAAGTTCTTTTATCCTTTGTAAATCGTTTTCCTTTGTTACATTCCGTTTTGTTTTCTGCACATTAACACCTCGCTCTTTTTTTATTTCAAGCTGATTATCAGAATAACTGATATCGTGTCATCTCATGTACTTTGGATTGTATTTTCTAGTTGTATTTTTACGGAATGTGAAAAATCCACATATGTTTCTCTTCTGTAGAAATGAAATTTCTTTGCTGGATCACCTTCCTTGTAAATCTAATATCTATATACGGAGTTTCTATGATTTCATTATAATAGATGAACCTGGAAAGATGCAACTTTTATTTTCTGTCTTGTGAACTCCTCCAAGGCTGAAATAACAGCTTACGGCATTACAAGAACAGGCAGGGTTAATCTAATTAAGAACAGAGGAAATAAAGCCGCTGAAAGTGAGGTGCAGAGCATGAGAACAGCAACACAGACTATGAAATTCACAGCATTGTACGAGCGTTTGAGCCGAGATGATGAACTTCATCGGCGAGGACAACAGTATCAAAAATCAGCTCTATATTCCTCTGATTCCATCCGGTATTCTGAATCATCGTACATAAAATCTACAATCTCTATTTTCTGGTTCTCAGGATAGGGGAATAATAGAAATTCAAAGTCCGTACCCCAGGCTAAGTTTCCAACTTCTATGTACCACCTTCCGACTATTCCATAATATTCCTCAAAAAAACGGATTACATGTTCGCTTAATTCAATATTCCACTTTTTATAATAAGTTAAAACCGGAGAAATTTCCTCCCTGTTTTACTTTACGATATCCGTCTTTTCTATCCTTCCATTTGTAATATTTATAAAATATCTTCTTCCATAAAAATCTATTGCTGTTAATTCTCCATTATGAAAAAACAGATTTAAGGCATCATGTTATTTCCTTCCCGCTTTCATCTAAAAATCCATATTCCTGGGGAATTGTTTCTGTCATATATAAGAACGGATATAGTTCCACCGGAATATTTCGTGTCTTTCCCTGCTCTTTTACCCAGATCGTTTTTATTCTTTCATTATGAACCTCAAATTCTACTACCTTATCATAAAACCTGATAAATCCGTTTTTCTTTGAAGCCGCAATTTTCCAGGTTTTCAACAATTTCATATCTCCCATATGTTCATAATAATATCGTTTCTTCTCATTTAGTGGCAGCTTTCTTACTACCATGTTTTTAAATTCTTGTGCATCTTTGACAAGGATTTTAACAAAGGTTTTTGTATCTGGATACTTCTTTTTTTCTTCTTCAAATGCCTTTTGCAATTGTGTTTTATAATCCATGGAATTTCCTTGAATGTGTCCTTCCTCCAGCATATATTTCAGAATTTCTTCAAGCTCTTTCTTTCTAATTACAATTCCTGTATCCAGTTTAACTTCTTTTCCATTGATTCCTAATACCTTCAGTTCTGTGCTTTGACGATCCATCATACCAGGCGGGGCATAGGTATCTAATGATACAGAAAACAATAATTGTTTTGATAAATAGTATTTCCTAAGCTGAAACCAATTCTGACTTTCCCTAAAGTCGCAATATCGGATATCCCTGCCATTTAATTCATGGATCGGAGTAAACACTTCCTCCTGAAAGAATGCATCGATTTCCCGGCTGTTAAGCAAATCCGTAATAATTGGCATACTGATATGCTTTGTTTTTAAATATTTCCACATTGGTTTCCAGGAAAAAAAACAGATAGCTCCACAGAAGATGCTAAAAAGCAAAACTACCCAACGATTTGCCTCCATATCAAACATTCCTGTTAAAAACTCTAACATCCACATGATAACTGCCAACACCAGAAATCCATATCCACCTAAAAGCAATATTTTTTTAATAGGAGTAAAACGTCTCCATTCTGCTATGGTTGTTTTTTTCATTGTAATATTCTCCTGCTCTACCAATCTTCTACGATAATGCTTGTACCTGCAACAATATCATCTTGAAATCTTACTTGATATACTTTCCATCCTGCTAGGATATGGTTTTGAATACGATATTCATAGTATAGGATGTTTCCAGTATCTTCCTCTGTTTCTGTTCGAATAGGTGAACCTAATAAATCCTCTATTTCACTTTGTTGCATCCCAACTACATCATATTTTTCATCACTCTTTTCCTTCGTCTTTATTTAGTGGCTTAAAACCAGGTATTTTATTCCAAAATAACGCTTTCACCTCTGCACCGGACTCAAGTAAATATCGTATCATTTCTTTTTCGCACAGGTTCTTTTCCTCTTGAATTTTGCTATATGTACTCTTTAAAATTGTGGTAATCCGTTCATAATCTTTTGAAAATACTTTAACAGGTATTATGTTATACTCATTCCATAATAGACGATTAAAGTCTTGGATAGTAGAAACATTCCACGAATGTCCTGTCTTGACTTCGAGAAATTCTCCTGTCATATAAAATATTTTCACAGGCGTGATATCTCTGTTATTGAGGCTTGCAGCTACCCACGCTCTTCCTATCATTGTCATGTTCTTTGAAATAAATTTCCCATGAATACAAAACCAGTTTTCACTCTCCAACAATTCCGGTCTGTTTAAAGGATTTTCTTTACTTCCTGTCATTTTGTGAAACACTTCATTTTCAAGCAATTCTTCCAGTTCTTTTTTCGTGAAAATTTGATTAAAAACCGGCATACAATGATAGCTTGTCAAAATATATTTTTTAATCGGTATGAATGACTTAACAAGTCCTACGCTGTCTAAGATAATAATGAATATTGTTCTGAAGTCATGGTCTTTGATAAGTGCTACGAAACTTGCATACAATATTAAAACCATAAATAGCCATACCGATAGTAATATTATTTTTTTAATAGGATATAAGTTTTTCCATTCTGTCATCCTAACTACATTTGTCTTCACAGCGATTATCCTTCTTCCATCATCATCTGATAAAACAAAACCACATTATCTTCTGCCCCATTTACCAGTCTCTTGTAAACCTTATCTACAGGAGTAATATATTTTTCATCATCAGCCATCAACAGGGGAATATTGTCTGTATTCTGCATTCCCCAACAATACCCTCTTTTAGAAAGACCGTTTTTTAACATCACTTCCCCCAGATAAGAGCCAAAAATAAGGGACATACTCCAAATTTGATTTTCTGTTGGTCTGCTTTCTAACAAATCCGTTGCATAATAATCCAGAATTTCTTCCAGATTACCTATACTCCTTTCAGAAAAATCAAAATTCTTTTGAAAACTTTTTGCATACTCAACCGCTGTCATACTGTTTTTCTTTATGTTGCTTACAATTCCACTGCATTCTTCCTTTGATGGCTGTTTTCCTCTTCTCAATCTGTCCAAAATTCCCATCTTCTTAGCTCTCCTTCTTCATTCAGAATTGGTTTCATTCTGTTGATTTTGTTTTTTCCATTCTTTGTATTGTCTTATACTAATACTTGTCTCTCTTGTGTGTGGAATTTCTTCCAACAGCCATTCCATAGAATATTTTGATAGATCCTTATTTTTTGCTCCCAGCTCTTCATCAAAGATATTAAGCTTTGTTTCTTCCGTTTTCACAATTAATCGTATATTAGAGTCTGTTTTGACTAATGTTTTTAAGCAGTCCAAGATTTCCTCTGCATATTGCTGGTCTGTTTTATTTTCTTGAAGATAAATCCTTAATATAGCAGTATATTCCGCTTTATCTAAATATTTTTTTAACATTTCCTTTCCGGTCCATTCTGTTGGGGTGGTATGTCCCTCAATTTCCGTCTCATATTTTTGAATATAATCTTTCTCTTTGAACAAAGATTCCACCAGTTTTTTTATCTCATCCAGGTAGTAATAAACGTGATAGTCATCCTTGAAATATCCAGTATTGCGTGCATATACCCTGGCTGTTTTGGAATAATCCTCTTTACTGGATACTTCTGCAATGATCCAGTTCAAACCGATTTTTTCCTCTTTGTAGGTCTTTACTTCTGTAATAACAAATTTTTCCTTGTACTTATCCTTTAATTTGGCTAACACATATTTCTGTGCCTCTTCACTGGAATGAAAATCAGAGGAATCATGGTTACAGCCATTGAGAATCCCTAAACAGAGCACACTGGTTAAGACACCTAATATAAGTTTTATGTATCGCATAATTTCTACCTCTATGTTTTTTTCTTTAACACAGTTCTAAAACTGAAAGTTACCTTTTTCTTAATGGCAATGCTATGAAATTTCCAAGTAAGGCAATACCTGCATACACTACTACATAGATCCACGCACTTGAATTATAAAATATAAATATAGATGGAATAAACAAAATTGCTACAATGAAAGCATACCAAAAATCAAAGCCATTTCTAATTCCGTACATCATAGAGATTACGAAACATACCATAGGAATCATCCCTAACATAACAATCATTGCACTTCCTGTATCTTTTATAAACCAGGGAATAACATAAAAATCTATAATCAATAGAATGTGAAAAATAAGATTCTTTTTAAATTTATCCATAATCTTCACCTCGTTTCATTCAACAGTTTATTTACTCTTTCAACCGGAAAACAATCCTCGATATCAATGATTTCAAATAAATTCAATGGCAATTCTTTTTCTCCAATTAGTGCAAGATACTCATTAACAGCTCTGCGGTCAATCATAATTTTTCCGTGGCCAGCCCAATGACGATTGCTCTCTTTCTTTTTCAAGCCAGAAATCCAATATTCATCACCATTTTCAATGTCTACATAGTTTGAATAGCCACCATGATATTTCTGAAAAGCATGGTCATTAAAGTAGATGGTTTTCCTGGTTTTTGAAGTTTTCACATATCCAATCCATGCAGGGCCATCATCAGAATAGCCGGTTTTTAGTTCTATGTACATGAAATCTCTAATCATTTCTAATACCTCCAACTTTAGATTTTTACCGTTTAATATTGTCATTTTTTTCATATGGAACAGGTCTCCCATATGCTTTATGTAATCGTCCGATTTTATCACTGATCATATCATATAAATTGTCATCCACATAAGCCATTTTCTCAGGGGAAAATAAAGCTTTTCCGCGATTAAACTTTTGAGCATAGTTTCCACATTCTTTTATATAAGACATGATTGCTGTTATTTCTTTCTTTTCCGATTCTGAAAATATGGATTGTTCACATAAACTTTTGCTGATAAAATCGCAAAAATAAGAATAATCCTTATCCCAGTTTCTGTTTCCATTATCTTGCGCTTCATAACGAAGTTTTTCTATTTCTCTTAATAATTCTCCCTGCAAATTTTCTGCCTGTCCATCTTTAGGCACATAATTTTTCCATATCTCTTTACATTCATGGAAATACTTCTGTTTATAATCTTTCGCTATGATTTCTTTTATTTTCAGCTCATTGTTTTTCTTTCTCAAATTGTCAAAAATCCCCATAACATATCCCTCTCTAAGTCAAAGCATTCAGAAAATCAGCTAGTGTGCCTGTAAAACCGCCAAACCATGTTAACCTTAATCGGTATGTAGATATTTTTTTGCTTTTGCCGCCTCCATAAATTCTCCATAATTGGAAAAGATATTCCCAATAATTCCACCTAAGAAAACCAGAAATACTCCTGTAAGGTGCGTGGTTTTTATGATAAGAAACGTCCCCATAAGAAAAACCAAGAGACCTATCAAAACAATAAACCCCAATGCTCTTCGATTCCACTTTCCCAGAGTGTAGAGCTTTAATATCTCTTCTTTTTCCATAGAGTTTCCAATGGTGTGTTCCTCTACGTATTGATATTTTTCTATAAATGATTGTTTTACTTTTTTATTGACTAAAACCAAGCCTCCAATTACCAGAAACAGCAATAGCATCCTGGCACTTATAGGTAATAATACACGTTGCAATATCTGCTCTAAAAGTGTTGCCAAGATTCCGCCTGAGAGGAAAAGCCATGGGATCCCTTTTGTATTTTTCTTTGCATAATATGCCGAAAGACAGATTTTATATACTTTTTGAGATTGCAAATCAAAATAAAATTCCTCTGTGTTCCTGCCGTTATTTTGATAACATAATTTCACCATAGGATTCTCCTCATACAACAACCAGTTCTTCATACATCACCTGTTTAATCGAATCATCTTGTTTTGTTAATATTTTATAATAGGATTATACATGACCGCCCCCTTCTTGTATATATTTTTTTACTCAAGTTATAAAATGACGCAAAAAAAACGCATTCCTTTGAAATTCTAAGATTTCATTTAGGAAATACGTCTTTTTTGTATGATTTTACTTACTGAATGCCTTCTGTTTCAATAATAAATTTCACATTGCCCTCCATGTTATCTGCTTTTCCTGCATATGAATCATAGCTGCAGGTTTCAGAAGTGAGCGCATCTACTCTGTCCAAAATGGTTCCCAGAAGGTCTTCGGCTGTTTCCTGTAATTTTTTAATTCCTTCTTCGTTAAATTCTACGGTTCCATCCTTTAGCTGAAGCGCTCCATCCTGCAATGCAGAGATACCGGCTTTTACTTCACCGCTGGCAGACTGTAGTGTTCCAGCGCCGGATACCAGTTGGTCGGTTCCCCCAAGAAGTGAGGACGCGCCCTGTCGTAAAGCATTGCTGTTTGCTGACAATGCTGCAGAACCATTTGAGAGTTCTCCTCCCAGGGCAGTCAACCCGCTGCTAAGCTGTGTTGTTCCGCCAGACAAAGTCTTAACGCCTTCTACAAGAGTCGGTGTGTTTGCTTTTAACATCTCCATGCCTTGTAACAGAGACGGATTTGCCTGTGACAATTCCTGGATGCCAGAAGTCAGGGCTTTGATTCCTGCAACCGCTTCCGGAAGACTGTCGGTTGCCTGGTTTAAAGTTCCCACCTGGGAAGAAAGTGTTCCCATAGCTTTATTTAGTCCTTGCATACCTGTATTTAATTTAGCAACAGCCCCTTTCAGGGTTTCCATTGGTTTGTCTGGTATGGATTGAGATGCAAGCTGATTTAACTGTTCATTCATGGCTGCAATCTTGGGTCCAAAAGCATTTACCGCTGTCTCCAGGGAGGCAAACTGGGTCTGCATACCGGAAACCATAGACTGAAGCTGGCTAAAATCAGGTGTTGGAATCTCTGTATTCACAGATGGCGTTTCTACAGGACTCAGGGCGTTTAAACTTCCGGTATCTACTTTTGCTCCCGAAAGCGTTGCAATGGTTGCCTGAAGAGCGCTGGCTGTTTCTGTATCACCCTGGGCATTTGCTTTGGCAATCTGTGTATTTAACTGGGCAATAGCAGCGTCTACCTGGCTGTTTGCTGCCTGTGCGCTTCCTTTTACGCTTTCTATCTGCGCATTTTTGTCTGCAACCTGGCTATTCACCTGATCAGTCACATTCTGGGCTGCTTCCTGTACCGCATTTTGACACATAGTCTTCATATTTTCTAATTGTCCTGTAAGATTTTGAAGCGCTTCCATCATCTGCGTACCCGTACTCATCATTGCTTTTACAGGTTCCAGAATCTGAGTCTGTACTTCCTGTGCCAGACTTCCCGCCTGAGCTGTGAGGTTTTTCCCAGCTTCTGTCATGGCATCCACCTGATTCATCAGCTTGCTCATCTCATCTAAGGTATCATTTAATTTCTGAGTTCCCTTGGCAAGTGCCTGAGATGCGGCATACAGATCCTGTGAAGAATCTCCCTGTCCATCTACTGCCTGGTTCAAAGCAGTAATCGCTTCTTTGATTTCCGTTAATCCACTCTCCAGTTCTGTAAGCTGTCCTGCCCCGCTTGCAATCTGTTCCTCACCTTTTATGTAAGAAGTAATGCCATCTGCCAGGGCAATGCTGCCTGTAGTATAGTCCTCCACACCTTTTACTACCTTATTCACGCCATTGACATACTCTGTAACCTGGCTGTTTAAAGCCCCGTCTTTTCCCATATACTGCTGAATTCCAGCGTTTAAGGTATCTGCGCCTTCTGTGTAGCTGTTAATACCTCCAGCAAGTTCAGAAACACCGCTTTTTAATACATCTATGCCGCTTTTTAAAGTTGCAATTCCTGTGTCAAACTCCTGATAGCTGGAACCAAGGGTGTCTGCGCCTTTGGAAAGTTCCGAAGAGCCATCTACTAATTGCAGAGCTGCATCTTCTAAATCATCCAGCGCATTCATGACAGAGTCCAGGTCTTCTGTATCATCCAGATTCAAATCTTCTAACAGGTCTGAAAGCGCTACAGTAAAGGTTGGATCCATGGTAAAATCCGTTACATCTGCTGTAATTTCCAGACTTTCCGGCAAGGTAATATCTTTTACTGCAGAAGAAGCATCTTCCTGGTCAAGTCCCAGGCTTTCTTTTAATCCGGGCATTCCAACTCCCAGAACAATATTTCTCTCACCATCTGAAATTACTTTTCCATTATCAATCACCACATTGGAGAAATTTTCTTCCGGAAGAATCAGCCCTGTAACCATAACAAAAGGACTGTAGATTTCTTCTTTTTTTCCGTCAATTATTGCTTCCTGTTTTGCTTTGTTATCATAGTCGATTTTTATTTTCAGTTTTCCGCTTTTACCTTTTAAATTTTCCGGCTGGATTTCTACCCCGTCCAGAAAATAGGTGAATTTCACGGAAACAGGAAGTTCTTTTTGACTGGTTCCCTGATAGTAAATGTCTTTGCCATCGGTCTGCCAGGTCACATTGTCATCTGCATGTTCAAAGGTTTCTTCCCCTTTTACATTCTTGATTCCTTTCAGTACAGACTGATCCTTTACCACTGCTTCTGTCCCTGCATTTTTCAGCCAGTCGGATACTGTAATCTGGGTTTCCTTACCTGTTGCATCTGCATTGACATAAACGGTTTCTTCTTTTGATACAGGAGCGCTTCCCTCTGCGGCGTACACTGGCATAGTTCCCATCATACCTGCCATTCCAACAGCAACACCTGCCATCCATTTTTTTCCAAGTTTTTTATTTCTGTTCATGATGTTTGCTCCTTTCTTTTAATGCTTTTAATTCCGGGTTCTTTCCAAAGGTTGTCTTGATAATCAGTTTATCAAAAATCATAAACATGGCCGGAAGGAGAAGAATTACAACCAGCATGCTAACCACTGCTCCTCTGGCAAGCAAGGTACAAATCGAACCAATCATATCTACCTGAGAGTACAGCGCAACACCAAAGGTGGCTGCAAAGAAACTCAAACCACTGCTTACAATAGACAGCATGCTGGTTTTATGGGCAATGGAAATTGCTTCCATCTTTGTTTTTCCTCTCAGTCTCTCCTTCTGATACCGGCTGGTCATTAAAATCGCATAATCTACCGTTGCTCCAAGCTGTATGGTGCCAATGACAATACTTGCCACAAAAGGAAGGCTGGTGCCCTGGTAGAAGGGAATCGCCATATTAATGAAAATGGCAAATTCAATAACCGCTACTAAAATAACCGGCAGCAGCGCGGATTTAAATACAAAGAAGATAATGATAAAAATCGCAAGAATGGAAATTACATTGACGGTTTTCAAATCTACATCGGTAACGTCCTCCAGGTCTTTCATCAAAGGCGCCTCTCCGATTACCATAGCCTCCTTATCTGCTTCCTTTACAATTTTATCAATCTGCGCAATCTGTTTATTGACTTTCGGTGTAGCTGACTCATATTCTGAGCAGACAAAAGCCAATTCATAGTTGTCACTTTTCAGCATACTTTTCACATCATCTGGAATCATGGAATCTGGAATCATGGGGCCAAATAAGGAATCCATGCCAAGGGTCCATTTCACACCTTTTACCTGGTCAATTTCATCCAGCATTTTACGCTTTGCTTTTGCATCCATACCGCTGTCCATGAGAACCATATGGATATTGCTCATCTCAAAATCTTCTGCCAGCTTCTCATTTGCAATGTTTCCCGGAAGGGTATCTGGCAAAGACTGGGCAATGTTATAATAAATTTTGGTATGGTTGTTTCCGTAAACAGCCGGGAAAAGCAGCACCAGAAACAGAAGAATCCATAATCTATAGTGTTTTGTAATAAAAGCAGATGGTTTATCTACCTTGCTGATTAAAGGCTTATGCTGGGTTTTCTCAATGGCTTTATCAAAAATCAGAATCAGGGAAGGCAACAGGGTAACGCAGCATAAAACGCCAATAACTACACCTTTTGCCATAACGATTCCCAAATCTTTACCAAGGGCAAAGGTCATAAAGCAAAGAGCCACAAATCCGGCTACCGTAGTAACTGAGCTTCCCACAACGGATTTAAAGGTATTGGCAATGGCATGCCCCATGGCACGTTCCTTTTCTCCCGGAAATCTCCTTTTATTCTCCTCATAACTGTTTAAAAGGAAAATAGAATAATCCATGGTAACTCCCAGTTGCAGCACTGCTGTCAATGCCTGGGTAATATACGAAATCTGCCCCAGAAAAACATTGCTTCCCAGGTTGTATAAGATAGCTGCCCCGATACTAATCAGGAAAAATACGGGAACTAAAAATGAGGTTCCTGTCAGTTCCAGTACCAGGAAAGACAAGATGGTTGCAATCACAACGTAAATAGGAAGTTCCTTCAGGGAAATATTTTTAATATCCGTTACAATCCCTGTCATACCACTGATGAAACACTGTTTTCCTACCACTTTACGCATCTGGGTCACTGCATCCATAGAATTGTCTGAGGATGTGGTGTCATCAAAGAGTGCAAGCATCATAGTTGCATCTCCATTAAAAAAAGCAGTTCTCAAATCTTCTGGTATCATGTCTACCGGCAGAGAAATATCTGTCACATCGTCATACCAGAGTACGTCTTTTACATGTGGAATTTCGCTGATTTTTTCTTCCAGCTTTTGTACATCTTTCAGTTCCATGTCTTCCACCACAACCATGGAAAAAGCGCCCATTCCATACTCATCTACCAAAATATCCTGTCCTTCCACGGTTTCCAGGCTTTTGGGCAGATAGCTTAGAAGGTCATAGTTGATTTTTGTTGCTGCCATTCCAAGAACTGATGGAATAAACAACAAAATGCAGAGCGTAAGAATGATAACTCTGTGTTTTGCAATCCATTTTCCTGTCTTGACCATTCCTGTATCATCTCCTAATTACAAATTTTTTTCTTCAATGGACAATTATACGCAAAACTGACCATTCGTCAATACAGAAAATGAATTTTAGTCATTTTTAGAACAAAAGCTGCTTTCTATCTGCAAATACTGGGTAAATTGCCAGTATCTCTTTAAGCAAGTTTTCTTTCCCAGCCTCATACACTGAAACAAAAGCTTTCAGGAGAAGTTTATGCCTTCTATTGGTGAAATGATTCTGTCCGAATCTTATGCGGACATTATCCTGCCTTCCTATACCGGTTTCCTGACGGACTATAAGGAACGAGGCGCACAGATTTTTAACAATTATTATGGAATGGTACACTATCCTCTTGAAGAAGAACTATTTCAAAACTATTATGAATACGGATTTTTCTACAACACCATTCCCAAACTGTTTACCCTTCTGGATTTGGAAAGTCTGGAAGCCTCCGGTATTCTGGCTGTGCAGAATCAGCCGGTTCTTGGGTTAAAAGGTCAGGATGTTCTGATTGGTTTTATTGATACGGGTATTGATTACACCCATCCTGCCTTTCGCCGCCCGGACGGATTAAGCCGCATAGTTGGAATCTGGGATCAGACTCTTCAGACCGGACAGCCTCCTTTTGACCTGAGCTACGGAACTGCCTATTCCCAGGAGGAATTAAACCAGGCTCTTGGTATGGAAGATCCTTTTTCCCTGGTTCCAAGCCGGGATGAAAACGGACATGGTACCTTTCTGGCTGGTGTGGCTGCCGGAAGCGCCCTTCCCCAGCAGTCTTTTAGCGGCGCTGCGCCAGAGGCGCTCATTGCCATGGTAAAACTAAAACCTGCCAAGGAATATTTAAAGGAGATTTTCTATGTCACAGGGTTTGCGCCTGCCTATCAGTCCACAGACATTATGCTTGGCATCCGCTATTTGATTCTTCTGGCAGATGCCCTGAAAAAGCCTCTGGTTCTCTGTCTTGGTCTTGGTTCTAATCAGGGTTCTCACTCCGGCAGCTCTCCTCTGGATTCCATGCTCTCTGTCACAGATCAGTACCGGGGCATCCACGCAGTAACAGCTGCCGGAAACGAAGCAGGTAAAGCCCATCATTTCTACGGAACTGCTGCCAATTCAGGTGCTTATGAAGCAGTGGAAATTCTGGTAGAGCCCGGCACCTCTGGCTTTTGTGCAGAACTATGGGGGCAGCCCCCGGAAGTCTATGCTGTAGGCTTTGAGTCCCCCCTTGGGGAAGTAATTCAAAAACTGCCTCCCAGAATCAGTTTCAGCGAAAATATCTCTTTTATTTTAGAAAATACCAGAATTTTTGTTACTTCTGAAATTGTTCAAACGGTTTCCGGACATCAACTGATTTTTATCCGTTTTTCTGACCCCACACCAGGTTCCTGGAAAATCCGGGTTTATACAGACAGCTTCAATAACGGTAATTATCATATCTGGCTTCCGATTACCGGGTTTTCCGACCCAGATGTGCGGTTTTTACGCCCCAATCCAGATACGACCCTTACCGTTCCCTCTGCTTCTGTCTCCACCATGACCACAGCCGCTTATAATGCCTATGATAACAGCCTGTTTCTAAACTCCAGCCGGGGTTTTACCCGTACCGGACAAATCAAACCTGACTTTGCCGCCCCTGGGGTAAATGTTTTTGGCCCAAATTTAAGAGGTGGTTTTACCACTGCCACAGGAACCTCTGTCGCCGCTGCCATTACCGCAGGCGCCTGCGCCCAAATTGTAGAATGGGGCATGGGGCGCACTCCACCCAGAATTTTTAACAATACAGAACTAAAATCTTTGTTTATCCGTGGCGCAGACCGTTCCAGACAAGAATTATACCCTAATCGAGAGTGGGGTTATGGAACTTTGAATGTGTATCAGGTATTTTCATCGCTAAATGCGCCATAACAAAAAAATTATTTTTCTGTCACCCTTTTTCTGCTGTCACATATTATGAAAGTGTAATCAAAATATTTTGGAGGATTTATTCATGAGTGATTTAGCTGCTACAAACTGTGGTTGCGGATGTGAAGACAATTGTGGAGGATTAGGAAATACAAGAGGCGGCATGGACTGCAGCTGCATTATCTTGATTCTTCTCCTGTTAAGCTGCTGTGGAAATAATAATGGATGCGGTACAAATAACGGATTCTGTGGTGATAACAATTGTCTCCTCTTATTTATTCTGTTGTTCTGCTGCGGAAATGGATGTGGCTTCTGCTAATTTACGTAAAGAAAAGGGGATGCCTTTTGGCATCCCTAAATTAGAATATGAAATTCTCATACAAGACTTGTGCTTACACAGCTATATAGAATTGATTCCTTCTTTCGTGTCTTACCTTTTTTAGGAGACCCTTGAATAATTTCTTACTTTATTATGACAAAGTATTTTCATTTTGTCAATGAAAATCGTCAGAATTCATCAACTATTGTTCTTCCTTTTTCGACTCCCCTTGTATTTTGCCGTCTAATTTATTCCAAATTCCTGTTTTTTCAAAACTTTCTACCGCATCTTTTGCTTGTTTTACCAGTTTTGAATCGTATCCAATCATTTCCAGCAACCGGATGGCATTTCGTGTGGTAACCCTTCCATTTTTTAACAGGTAATTAAAGGTCACGTCTTCTTTTCCCACTTCTTCTTCAAAATGATAATTCTCATAAAGAGCTTCCAGAATATAAGAAAGTTCAATGTCATGGGTAGCTGCAAAAGAAAGTACATTTGGCTTTCTAAGATTCCCCAGGATTCTGGAAGATGCTGCAATTCGCTCAATGGTATTAGTTCCCCGAAGGACCTCATCAATAATACAAAGAAGCGACCCCTGTTTTTCTGTTTCATCCAAAATCCGCTTTAAAGAACGGATTTCCACAATATAGTAGCTTTCCCCACCTTCCAGGTCATCTCGCAAAGCCATAGAAGTCATCACCTTAAAATAAGGTGCTACATAAGAAGTTGCTGTACAGGTATAAATGGTCTGAGCTAAAATTCCGTTCACTGCAATATTTTTCAAAAATGTGGATTTTCCTGAAGCATTAGAACCTGTCACAAGGATTCCGCCCTGTGCCTGTATGCTGTTTGCCACTGGATTGCGTATAAGGGGATGATACAGATTTTCAACCTCCATGTAAGCACAAGCTCTCTCTTCAAACTTTGGAATACAGTAATAAGGTAAAGCTTTTCGCACAGAAGCAATGGAAATCATACTATCCAGATATCCAAACAAATACAAAAGCCCCTGAATTTCCTTTTGATGCTCCTTCATGGCTTTCATCATATCCCGAAACTTAATCAAATCCACATGGGTAAGCATTCGGATATAATCCATAGCCATGCCTTCTATGCCGCCTCCTGTGCTGCTGCGGTCAATAACCAGATTCGACCCTCTTTGAAACCCAGCTAGTTTTTTTGCATAGACTTCTCCCTGCTCCACATAAAAAGAGAGCTCTGGAATATTCAGTTTCTTCAAATTTTTTTGTGCCTGTAAAAGTTGCATCACACATCGAAAACAAGTAAGATAGCTTTCAATTTCTTGCTTCATGCCCATATAAGTGGCAATATTAAATACACACACACTAAGAAACACATAAATCCCTGGATTGGGACTTATCATAAAGCACAATAGAGAGAGAAAAAATGCCAGAAACTGCAAAGTCTGAACGAAACTGCTCTGAATCTTTACTTCTGTTGCCACATGGATTGCTTCAAACACGCTGACATTCCCTGGTTTTTTAATTCCAGAGAGCAGCATTTGAAGATTCACACGCTCTTTTTCATGACTGGTAGAGAACTCCATAAGACTTTGCCGGTTTTGCAATTCTTGTTTCTCAAATACTGGTTTCCGCAGAAGGTCATAGAGTACCTCACTTCCAACTGCTGAAGCGCTTTGATTCATCTGGACAAAAATCCGTTCCATTTCCAAATCATTCCAGGTGATATCATCAATATAAAATCCTTCTTTTTCCCTCTGATAAAAAAATTGGGAAATATGGTCTAATTCCTCATAGGTATATTCCTTTTGCAAAATGGTACCAAAGGATTCTTGGAACCGCTTCCTGGCAAAGTTTCTTCTGGCTTTATTCTCCCCTATTACCCACAGGGAAAACACAGACACCACTGCCACAAGAATTCCAACACCCAATATCACATCATTCATAAAAACTCCTTAAAAATACCCTTCCATCAGTTCTAAAGTAGTCTGGATATCTTCCTCTGTATGAGCATCTGATAAGAACATGGCTTCAAACTGGGAAGGTGCTAAATGTACCCCATGGTGAAGCATGTACTGGAAGTAATCAGAAAATGCTTTGGTATCAGAAGTTTTTGCAGAAGTATAGTCCACCACCTTCTCCTTCGTAAAGAATACGCATCCAAGAGAAGATACGGAATTCACCTGGAAATCCACATCTTTTTCCAGGAAAATCCGTCGGATTCCATCATAGAGCATCTGACCTTTCTGATAGAGACGGGTATAAATTTCTTGATCTTCCCAAAGAATCTTTAATTGCTCCAATCCTGCTGCCATGGCAATGGGATTTCCACTTAAAGTTCCAGCCTGATAAACGGGACCTGCAGGAGCAACCATTTCCATAATCTCCCGTCTACCTCCATAAGCACCTACTGGCATACCAGCTCCAATAATTTTTCCATACGTAACTAAATCTGGAGTAATCTGATAAAATCCTGCTGCTCCGGAAAAACTGAGACGGAACCCAGTAATAACTTCATCAAAAATCAAAAGAGCGCCCCGTTTGGTACATAAATCTCTGAGTCCCTGCAAAAATCCATCTTCTGGAGGCACGACACCCATGTTTGCCCCTACCGGTTCTACAATCACTGCTGCCACCTGGTCATTACATTCATCAAAAAGTTGTTTTACACTTTCCAGATTATTGTAGACTGCAATCATGGTGTCCTCTGTACAACCTTTTGGCACGCCGGCACTATCTGGCACTCCACTGGTCATCACACCGCTTCCGGCACTGACTAACATGGCATCTGTATGTCCATGATAGCAACCTGCAAATTTGATAATCTTTGTTTTTCCTGTAAAACCTCTTGCCACACGGATAGCACTCATCACAGCTTCTGTGCCAGAGTTTACCATACGAATCATCTCTACATGGGGAATCCGCTCACAGATAAATTCTGCCATTTCCACCTCTTTTTCTGTGGCACAGCCAAAACTAAGACCATTTTCACTGGCCTTAATCACAGCATCTTTTATCCGTTCATCGTTATGTCCAAGAATCATAGGTCCCCAGGAATCAATATAATCAATATAAGCATTTCCATCTACATCAAAAATTTTAGAACCTACTGCCCCCTGAATAAAGCGAGGTGCTTCTGTTACAGAACCGTAAGCTCGCACCGGACTATTGACGCCCCCTGGTATTCTTTTTACTGCTCTTTGGAATAATTCTTCGGATCTAGTCATTATCCAATTCTCCCTTCGTCTATAAATCTAGCAATTTCTTTTGCAAAATAAGTAAGATAAATATCTGTCCCCGCCCGATACGCACTGGCTGCCATTTCACAAATAATCCGATCTTCCTCAATATATCCTAGCTTTGCTCCTGCCTTTACCATGGCATATTCTCCGCTTACCGAATAAGCAGCTACCGGAAGGTCAATAGTATCCTTTACTTCACGAATCATATCCAGATAGGACAGCGCTGGTTTTACCATAATAATATCTGCCCCTTCTTCTACATCTAAAAGCGCTTCTTTGATACCTTCCCTTCGGTTGTGAAAATCCATTTGATAACTTTTCCGGTCACCAAAAGATGGAGCAGAGCCTGCTGCATCACGGAATGGCCCATAAAAGGCAGATGCATACTTCACAGCATAGGACATAATAGGAATCTCTTTGTAACCTTTCTCATCCAGAAGTGTCCTGATTGCCAGAACACGTCCATCCATCATGTCAGAAGGCGCCACCATGTCAGCTCCTGCCTGTACATGGGAAAGAGCTGTCTTTGACAGCAATTCCAAAGTAGCATCATTTTCTACTTCCTGTCCGCAAAGTACACCACAGTGTCCATGAGAAGTATATTCGCACATACACACATCTGTAATCAGATACATATCATTTCCAAATTCTGCTTTCGCTTTTTGAAGAGCACGCTGCACAATACCATCCTGGGCATACGCCTGGCTTCCCACCTCATCTTTATGATCCGGAATTCCAAAGAACATCACCTTATTCACACCTGCATGTAAAAGCTCTTCCAAAGCCTTTGGCAAGGTATCCACACTATAACGGTACTGTCCTGGCATGGTGGGAATTTCCTCCTGGATGTTGGTTCCTTCTTTTACAAAAATCGGATAAATGAGAGAACTTTTATCCACCCTGGTTTCCCTTACCATTTTCCGAAGAATTTCACTGCCTCTTAAACGCCTTGGCCTGATGTTCATATCCATATCACTGTTCCTCCTGCTCTGTGGCTGTTTTTTCTTTTAATTCTATGACTAAATCCAGTACACTGTCAATGGTTGCTTTTTTCGCCATATAGGTTTCCATTCCAACAGCATCTGCCTCTGCCTTGGTTTGTTTTCCAATGCAGGCAGCCCGAACCTTTGTATAGTCCAATCCTTTGGTTGCTTTTACAAAGCCCCGCACGGTAGAAGCACTGGTAAATACTGCACAATCAATTTCTCCATTTTCAAACGCTTGCTTCTCATCAATAGTTTCCTGGCTTTCATAGAAGGTGTCATAGGTGGGGATATCCTCTACGATTAAGTCAGTTTTTGCTTCCAGCCCCCTGAGAATTTCCTGATTGCCTATGGCAGCTCTTGGAATTAAAATATGTTCTCCTCCTATGCATCTTTCACACAATTCTCTTCCCAGGGTTTCTCCATCATACACTTCCGGAATGAAATCTGGGAAACATCCACGTTCCTCCAAAGCTTTTGCCGTACCTTTTCCAATGGCTGCAATATGAGTACCATGCAGTCTTCGGATATCTGTTTTGGTCTTTTGCAGTTCCTCAAAGAAAATTCTTACACCTGTGGGACTGGTAAAGGCAATCCACTGATAGGATTCCAGTTTTTCAAAGGCTGCATACAATCTACTCTGGTCTTCTAATGGAGTTGTGCGAATAGCTGGAAGTTCCAGAACCTCTGCACCTAAATTCCGCAATTTTCCAGCCATCGTGGAAACTAGTTCTCTTGGTCTTGTTACCAGAACTTTATATCCTGCCAATGGCAATTTTTCATACCAAGCAAACTCCTTAGCCAAAGCGCACACCTTTCCTACCACAATAATAGCCGGTGTCTCAATCCCCTGTTTCCTTACCTCCTCTTCCAAGGTAGAAACCGTAGCAACAATGCGTTTTTGTCCTGCTGTGGTGCCTTTTTGCAAAATGGCTGCTGGCATATGAGGACTCATTCCAGCCTCAAGAAGCGCCTGGCAAATATCACTAAGAGCGCTAACTCCCATTAAAAATACCAGGGTTCCTTGGGTTCGTACCAAAGCTTCAAAATCAATATCATAAGCCGCTCCTTGCTTTTTATGCCCTGTAATAATATGCAAAGAAGAGGTAAAATCACGGTGAGTCACTGGAATTCCATTATAAGCCGGCACTGCAATGGGAGAAGTTACCCCTGGAATAATCTCATAAGGAATGCCTTCCTGCACCAAAAGTTCCAACTCTTCTCCCCCCCGTCCAAACAGGAAAGGATCACCACCTTTAAGGCGTACCACACGCTGCCCTTTTTTTGCCTCCTGTACCAGAACTTCATTGATTTTTTCCTGTGGCATGGTATGATTGGAGGCTCTCTTTCCCACATTGATGCAATGGGCTGTCCTGGGAATCTGAGAAAGTACCCCTTGTCCTACCAGACTGTCATACACCACCACATCTGCCTGTTGTAATATCTGCAATCCTTTCATAGTAAATAAGCCCAAATCCCCTGGTCCGGCACCTACCAACCATACTTTTCCTATACTTGTCATTTGCTTTTACCCATCCTTCCTGCACATTTCCTGAAGCTGCTTTGCCAAAGTAACCCCCATCTTACTGGCCTCCTGCTTTTTTCCGGTTATGCTGCCTTTTTTATAATTTCCTGTTTCCTCATCATAATAAAGTCCCAGTAAAGTCATGGTATCTTCCTCAATGATTCCATGGGCTGCAATTGGTGAAGAACAACCTCCGTCCAAATATTTTACAAATGCCCGTTCCCCTGTTGCAGCGTAAAAACCATCTTCATCCTGAAAGCCTTCCAGATAAGAGACATCCTCTCCTGCTCTTCCTTGAACTGCTAAAATTCCCTGTCCTGCTGCTGGAATCATTTCTTCTGGCTCAAAGTATCTGGAAATCCTGTTTTCCAATCCCAATCTTTTCAATCCTGCTGCTGCCAGAATTAGAGCGCTGTACTCTCCACTGTCCAGTTTTGACAGTCTAGTTTGTACATTTCCTCTAACACTTTTACATACTGCATTTGGATATATGCTCTTTAACTGGAGAATTCTTCTCTGACTGGAGCATCCTATGGGTTTTGTAAGGTCTAATTCTGTTTCTCCTTGTGGCAAAACCAAAACATCTCTTGGGTCTTCTCTCTTGGAAAAAGCCACCAAAGGCAGCTTACTTGGCACTTCCATAGGCATATCCTTCAAGCTATGTACGGAAATATCACTTTTCTTTTCCAACAAGGCTTTGTCTAATTCTTTCACAAACAGCCCTTTTCCCCCAATTTTGTCTAAGGTTTTATCTAAAATCTTATCTCCCGTTGTCTTCATAGTCAGAATTTCCACCTGAGTCATAGGGGCATGTTCTTCAATATATGCCTTTACCATTTCACTTTGTATCACCGCAAGTTTGCTTTCTCTGCTGCCGATTATCACCTTTCTCATTCTGCTTCCTCCTTGCTGATTTTTAAAGCTTTTTCCATCTCCTGCCTTACCTGCTTCACTTTTTTATGGTCTTTTCCCCCTCCATTGATTCCTATGACAATGTCTCCTTGTTCCAGAACTGCTGGAAAATGAAAATCACATTTATTTTGATTATTAGCAATATTTACTAAAATCCCAAGACATTTGCAGGCACTGTAAATATCTTCGTTCACTTTTGGGTCATCTGTAACAGCCAATACCATATGAGCATCATATAAGTCTTCCCGATCATAGCACTTTTGTTCATATACCACTTCCCCTTGCTCTGCCAGTTTCAAAATTTCTTCTGAAGCTTTTGGTGCAATGACCTGAATTTCTCCCAGAAAAGGAAGCAAGGTTTTTATCCTTCTGGTGGCAATTTCCCCTGCTCCTATCACCACTGCTTTTTTTTTAGTAAAATCCACAAACAGGGGAAATAATTTTTTCTCTTTATTCTTCATACAAACGCTCCAGTCCTTCCACACAACTGATAAATTCCTTGGGCTCCAAAAAATCCCGAAGTCCAAAAATCATTTTATTGACCACATTTCCTGCTGCATGATCCATAGCACGCAACAGTTCTTCCCGTGCAGTATCTTCCATAGGAGTTTTTCGCAAAATCTTCATAATTCGCAGATTAAAATCTTCCACTGCCTCGGCTTTTATCTCCTGAATTCTGGGAATCAAATCTCTTCCTTGATACCAGCTATAAAAATCAGCGATTTCCTCTGCCAGGATGCCTCCCGCCTTTTCCATACTTTCCCGAAGAGCCGGAGAATCTGCCGTAATTTTAAAGCTGTCAATATCATACAAGGTAATCCCTGGAAGCTCTCCAATGGCTGGCTCCATATCTCTTGGCACTGCTAGATCAATGAGAATTAATTCTTTATTCAGTCCCGTCTGTTCCAAAAGCTCACGGGTCAAGGTAAAATTGGGGCTTGCTGTGGCACTCACTGCTAAATCACATTTTGGAAGAAACTCTACACGCTCACCATAATTGATACGGTCACATCCCGGCGGAATCGTTACCATACCACTTCGGTACTGACGCACCGTTACGGTTACTTTTGCCCCTGCTTCCCGAAGAGCCATAGCTGTAACTTTTCCCATTTCTCCATTTCCAATCACCATACAGGTTTTGCCCAAAAGATCATATCCCTGCTCTTTTAGCTTTTCAATCGCCTGGTGAATTACCGAACTGTTTCCTCTGGAAAAGGTCACTTCTGTTTTTACCCGTTTTGCTCCAGTCACTGCCTTTCGTAACAGCACCTCCAACACATTATCCGTACAGTAGGCTTCCCTGGAAAGTGCCAGAGCCTCTTTTACCTGAGTAATAATCTGATCTTCTGCTAAAATCTGTGATTTCAAACCACTGGTAAGATAAAACAAATGCTCAACTGCCTCCTGGTCTATCCGCTGCACAAAATATTCCCGAAAATCCGCCGGCTCTTTTCCTTTTTCCCTGCATAAAAAATCATAAAGAGAACCCTGCCAGTCCTCCTGGGTGCTTGCCCACAATTCCATCCGGTTACAGGTGGACAGCAAAACACATCCTAAAATTCCTTCTTCCTGTTTTAAATGCTCCAGGGCTGCCACAGCATTCTTTTTTGTAAAAGAAAACTGAGCTCGGATATCTACGGATGCCCTGCTGTAATCAATCCCTATCATGGATATACTCATGTCTTTTTCTCCCATATCTTTGGTTTCTTAACTTTTTTCATCTTAGCATAGAATTCTTTTTGGTGCAACGTCCTGTTTTTTTCTGTTTTCATTGACAAATTTTTGTTCTATGTTACAATGATAAAAGAATTGAATGTAGCAAGGTGCCTGTATTTACAGGAGAATAGGAAAGTTAAGTGAAAATCTTGCACGGTCACGCCGCTGTAAGGGAAGAGTTGTGTCTTACCATGTCACTGGATAATTCCGGGAAGACAAGATACCGCATAGACGCCCGAGTCAGAAGACCTGCCTTGTACAGGAAATTTACACAGGTTACGAACGATGGCCTAGTGTAAGAACAGGTTGGCTCATAGCAAACTTTTTGTCCCTGCTATTTCCCTCTTGTTCTTCTGATAGCCTGTCGATGTCATCGTACAGGTATTTTTTTTGCCGAAAAACTATTTACGGCATGATTTCTACATCAGAAGGGAGAAGAAAAATGAGTAAAAAACAAAAACAAATTTTAGTATTGGCGAGTGCTTTTGCACTTACTTTTGGCATTGTTCCAACTGTCAGTGCCATGCACATTATGGAAGGCTACCTTCCTGGAAGCTTTTGCGTTGCATGGGGTGTTTTATGTGTCCCATTTCTTATTGCAGGCTTTATGTCCATTAAGAAAACCCTAAATGAGCACCGCAATCTAGTAACCATGTTAGCTATGTCCGGTGCTTTTATCTTCGTGATTTCTTCACTGAAGATTCCATCTGTAACCGGAAGTTGTTCCCATATGACCGGAACAGGGCTTGGAGCTATCTTATTTGGACCTGCCGCTGTTTCCATCCTGGGACTGATTGTTCTGCTATTTCAGGCAATCCTTCTGGCACACGGCGGACTTACCACCATTGGCGCCAATACCTTTTCCATGGCTATCGCAGGACCTTTTGTGTCCTACGGCGTATACCTATTATGCAAAAAGCTGAAAGTCAATAAATGGCTTTCTATTTTCCTGGCTGCAAGTCTTGGAGATTTATTTACATATTGTGTAACCGCAGGTCAGCTTGCTCTGGCTCACAATGCGGATGCTACTTTTACCGTAGCTCTTGGTAAATTCATGGCAATCTTTGCTCCTACCCAGGTACCTCTGGCAATTATTGAAGGTATTATTACCGTTGTCATTTTCATGGGTCTGGAAACTTACGCAAAACCAGAGCTTCGTGCAATGGGAATTTTAAAGGAGGCAAAATAACATGAAGAAAACAGTCATCGCTTTAATTATTGCTATTTTTTTAATTGCATTCGTTCCTTTGTTTGTATTAAAAGACGCTGAGTTTGGTGGCTCTGACGATGCCGGAAGTACGGTTGTGGAAGAAGTAGATTCCTCCTACGAACCATGGGCTACCCCGATCTTTGAACAAATTTTGGGTGGTGAACTTCCCGGGGAAGTAGAAAGTATGTTATTCTGTGTTCAGACCGGAATCGGTGTGGGTGTGATTGCTTTCATTATGGGACGTTTTGTAGAACGTAAAAAATGGATGAAAGACGAAGAAAAATAATAAGGAGATTCCCATGATTGTCATAGATAAGCTCTGTTATCAGTCAAGGCTTAGATATGAAAACCCAGGGGAAAAATTTGCCTTTGCTGTGATTACACTTTGTATTTGTGTAATGAGTCGTTCCATTGCAGTGGCATGTATTGTGTTAGCAGTGACAGGGATTCTTACCGTTTGGAAAGGAGGAATCCCTGTTTCACGTTATTTGAAATTTCTCACAATCCCTTTGGCGTTTTTATTATTAAGCACTCTTGCAATTATTTTAAACTTAAAAAAAGCTCCTCTGGATTTGTTTGCCATTCCACTTGGAAACTGGTATCTCACTTCCAGTAAAGCAGCACTTTTATATGCCGGACAGTTAATTCTTACTGCACTGTCCTCTGTTTCCTGCCTATACTTTCTGGCTTTTACTACGCCTATGCCAGATATTTTAGACGTTCTAAAGAAACTGCATTGTCCAAAACTTTTGATAGAACTGATGCTGCTTATATACCGCTTTATTTTTGTTCTCTTACATACAGCCTCCTCTATTTCCATGGCTCAGGAATGTCGTCTTGGGAACAAAGATTATCGAACTGCATTAAATTCCTTTGGTAAGCTTGGGTCTGTTCTTATGATTCGTGCCATGAGCCGCTCCAATCGGCTATATGATGCCATGGAAGCTCGTTGCTATGATGGTGAAATTCGGGTACTGTCTGAAACAAGACCTCCGAAAAAAAAGGTGGTTTTTGCTATTATTTTGTTTGATACCTGTTTATTTTTCTTTGCTTTATGGAGGAGATTTTATTCATGAATTCAGATATTATTTTAAAAGCAGAAAATCTATATTTTTCTTATGATGATGAACAATCCCATTCTCTAAATGGCCTGTCTTTAGACATCCGGCGTGGTCAAAAGGTAGCGTTTATGGGGGCTAACGGCAGTGGAAAATCTACCTTTTTCCTTTGCTGCACAGGTATTTTAAAACCCCAATCTGGAAAACTATATCTAAATGGAGAAGAACTCCGCTATGATAAAAAAAGCCTTTTAAATCTTAGAAGCAAAGTGGGAATCGTATTTCAAGACCCTGACAATCAGCTATTTTCAGCCAGTGTATATCAGGAAATTTCTTTTGGAATCCTAAATCTAGGCGTTTCAGAAGAACAGGCCAGACAGGAAGTAGAAGGTGTTATTGACTATCTGGAAATTACACCGTTCCGACATAAGCCTACCCATGCCTTAAGTGGGGGACAGAAAAAGCAGGTATCCATTGCTGATATTCTGGTGATGCATCCAGATATTATTATCTTGGATGAACCTGCAGCAGCTCTGGACCCCAAACATACGACTATGGTAAATACCATTGTAGAGCATTTAACGGAACAGGGCATCACCGTTTTAATGGCAACTCATGATATTAATTATGCCTATGAATGGGCAGACGAGGTTCTCTTATTTCATGAGGGTAAAGTATTGATGCACGGATCTCCTGCCCAGGTATTTAGTAATCCCCTGGCACTTCAAAAAACGAACCTGGAGCCACCGGCAGTCCTGGAGCTTTTTGAAAGTCTTTGCAAAAAAGGAATTTTAAAATCTTCTCTTCCACTTCCAAAAAACCTCAAAACACTGGAAGGTTATATTGAAGATATTAATTTACACCAACATTACGGAGGAAAAAATATGGCATTCGAAAAACGAAGAAAAGCAATTCTGGCAGTGAGTTTTGGAACCAGCCACACAGACACTTGCAAAGTAACCATTGACGCAATTGAACAGGATATGCAAACAGCATTTCCGGATTATCCACTGTATCGTGCCTGGACCAGCAAAATGATTATTAACAAAATAAAAAAACGGGATCAGATTCACATTCATACCGTAAAAGAAGCCATGGAGCAAATGAAAAAAGACGGCATCACAGATGTTCTGGTGCAGCCTACCCATGTAATTAATGGAATTGAAAATGACTTGATGAAAGAAGATGCCCTCTCCTACCAGGATGACTTTCACTCCATTGTCTTTGGAGATCCCTTGCTTACCAGCGAAACAGACAGTCTGGCAGTGATTCAGGCAGTGACAGAGGAATTCTCTTATCTAAAAAAAGATGAGGTTCTAGTACTTATGGGACACGGAACCACCCATTTTGCCAACTCTATTTATGCTGCTTTAGATTATACTTTTAAGGACAAGGGGCATCCTAATATTTTCCTTGGCACAGTAGAAGCCTATCCATCTATGGAGTCTTTGATGAAAATGGTGGCTGCCTATAAACCTTCTAAGGTAGTCCTGGCGCCTTTTATGATTGTGGCCGGAGACCATGCCAAAAACGATATGGCTGGAGATGACCCACAGTCCTGGTACAGCCAATTTAAAGCTCAGGGGTACTGTGTAGAACCAGTTTTAAAAGGTCTTGGGGAATATCCAGGTATCCGCAGACTTCTGGTGGAACATTTGGAGGTTATTGATAAGCTGTAAAGACCAAGGGGGAGAAAACACAGTATGATGTGTCTCTCCCCTTTATGGCTGGTGAACTGTGATGTAAATCTAATGCCTCCTGATTTTTCCATTTATCAATTAAAAGTATGGTCTCCGGATCTTCCATTGGAAGGAAATATTCATATTGCAAATTACCATCTTTTGCACGAATATCTTCTACAACTCCCTTTGCAATCATCTCTTCAGCAAATTTTCTGGCATTTCCATTTAAACCGGTATAATAAATATTGATTGTAATAGCCATATGTATCTCTCCTTATTTTATTTCAATGGTGACTCTAAAAGTTTCACAGTCTTATCTGTTGCGTTTAATTCCACTTGGCAACCAATAGGCATGGTAAACATAGGATGTGTATGGCAACAGTCAAATTCTGCCAAAAATGGAATCTGACAGTTATTTAATACTTCCAATAAAATTTCATAGGGTTTTCTACCTGTTCCGTTATCATCAAATTTCTCATGTTTTCCAAGAATGATGCCGCTAATTTTATCAAGTACACCTGCTAGTTTTAACATGGAAAAGGTGCGCTCAATAGTGCAGGCATCTTTTAGAGAATCTTCTATAAGAAGAATATCTCCTTTCCTTATTTCCGGCATATATTCTGTTCCAAAAAAACCTTCCATGGTATTTAGATTTCCGCCAATCAACCGCCCTTTGCAAACGCCAGGGAGCACGCAAACCCAGTCATTTTCCCACTCTTCTTTTGCCCTATCCTGTTTACTCCAATCAATAAATTCATCTGTCCACACCGACGGCATTTGATATGTATACGGGAAAGACAAATCATGGCAGAAAACCTCTTGAAAAGAATCAAATGTCCAATCTACAAAAGGTGGAAGTTCTCCAAAAGAAGAGGCTAGCGCCGGACCATAAAAAGTAATAAGACCAGTCTTTGCATAGATTGCCAGTAATAATGCTGTGGTGTCCGAATAACCTACAATAATTTTAGGATGTTTCTTCAAATAATCATAATCAATATAAGGCAAAATAGAGTTTGTATTATTTCCGCCAATAGCTGCCATAAGTATCTTTACTTCTTCATTGTATAGAAGCTGGTTAAATTCATTGGCACGCTCTTGAATACTTCCTGAACGATAAAAATCTTGTTTCCCATAAAGAGCTCCATCTATTATGTGAAAACCTTTGTTTGTTAAATATTCTTTTCCCCTGTTATATCTTACAGGCACAGTGGCTGAGACAGGGGAAGAGGATGAAAAAATACCGATTGTAGAATCCTTTTTTACCTTATTTGCTTTCATATTATGTATCACTCCTTAAACCTATATTACCATTACGAATGTTCCAATTCCAATGAGTATGCACCCTACCAAAGATTTCACTGTAAATTGCTCGTGTAGCAAGAAAAAAGCTAAAATCATGGTAAGGACTATACTCAACTTGTCAATGGGAACAACTTTTGATACATCTCCCATTTGTAATGCTCTATAATAACACAGCCAGGAAGCACCTGTTGCCAAACCAGACAAAATCAAAAATACCCAGCTTTTCTTACTGATTTCTGAAATGCCGCTTTGTGTATTCGTAAGAAAAACCATCCCCCATGCCATAATTACTACAACAACAGTCCGAATGGCCGTTGCAAGGTTTGAATTCACACCATCAATTCCCATTTTTGCCAGTATGGATGTGAGTGCTGCAAAGATTGCAGACAAAAGCGCAAATACAAGCCACATGACACATCATCTCCCTACTTCTTTTATAATTTTTTCCATATAACTTCCCCGCAATGCGGACACCTTTATGGAATTTGTCTTTATCCCCAATATGGCATAATCAGCTGATACACAAATGCTATCACAACGGATAATCCTATTTCCATAGCATATTCTTTCGGTTTTCTTCTCAAAAGTATTACACTCATGATCCATGTAAGTACTTCCAAAAAGTGATACATATAAAACCCCTGGGTGATACTTAGATGAAATGCCTGTGCAAGTAAAACACCCATAATCATACTTGATATGAATATTGCAATGATACCTTCCCCTTTTGCATACCAACATATATATGCCATAAAAAAGGTAGCAAAAGAAATCACAATCCATATCATCATATAGGTTTTCGGCAAGAAACCCAAAATGTAATTGCAATAGAGATAATATCCTGCCAGCATACTGATAAAGAAAAAGAAGGTGTTAATAGCAGCTCTCAATGGAGATTTGGCATACACAGAAATTATGGTTGCCAATAAAATCCATATTGCCAATCGTCCAAAATAGTTTCCAATATCCAGTTGCTGCATTACTACTGGCAAAGCATTTGCAGCGGTACCATCTATCCATTTCTGCAAAACACCAAGTACAAGCCCAAACAGGATGATTCCGATTGTTTCCGCTATTTGCTTATTTAATGGAATATCTGTTCTTGGTTTTCTAATCTTTTCAAGAAATGATTTCATTTTTAATATCTCCTGCTTCATATACAATGTCACCATTAAAATACATTGATAATGGCCTCTTCGTGTCCTCAAAAGTCTCTTTACCGGAATTTCTTTCTATATAAACTTACTGAGTGATTTCAAATTCTGCATAGTAAATTGCTGTATCATAATCCCCAGTTTTTCTGAAATCCATAATTTCTTTGCCAACTCTATATCTACCTGCAGAAAGTTTTTCATAGATATACGTCCAGTTCATTTCCCACTTTACAGTATCTTCCATAGGAATACTGTATGCTTCCATGGTCCATTGTAAATCATTATCTTCTTTGTGGAAAATAGGAAGAAAGCGATTTTTCTTCCTCTGTAAGTTCAAGATATCTCAATGTTTGATTACATAACTCAGATTTCTTGCGTGTAATACCGTTATAAGTAACCATTCTCCTAGTTTCCCAGCAAAAATTCAAATATGACTTATATCTTTACTTCGTATCCAAATTCATGTAATACAAACCCATCATCAAATACTTCATGATAAACTCCATTAGCCTTTAAAAAATTATTTTTATGATAAAGTTGAATCGCAGGCTCATTGATATCCACTACAAAAAGCCTTAGATATTCAGCACCTGATGTTTTTGCAATTTCTTTTGCTTTCGCAATCATAAAACTACCGATTCCCTTTTTAGAATGTTTCATATTTACACCTAAACGGTCAATATACATGGCTTTGGCATACTTATCTTTCCACTCAACTGCATTTTCTCCTGTGTTTATATCACACAAAGCAAATGCGGATATGATTTCATTCTTATTTGTCAAAAGATAAAGGCGATTATTTTTTATATCATCCTCCAAAAACTCACAAGGGTAAATATCATCCCATATTTGAATACCATTTTCATTCATATTTTTGATAATTTCTTTATATACGCATTTTAGCGGTTCCAAATCTTGCATAACTGCTAGTCTAAATTCCATTTCAGCATCCTCATAACTTATAAACAAAAATTATGCCACTACATCGGTGTACCAACTTCAATCAAATTGCCATCCAAATCATAAAAACGAACTACTTTCTGTCCCCAGCTATGGGTTATCAATTTATGGACGTATTGAATGGATGGATAAAGGTGTTCCAGTTTTTCCATAAATGCATCTATCTCTCGTTCCTCAAAATACAGTTCACAGGAATTGCTTCGAGGAATAATATCTTTTTCTAAAAATGCTTTCCAGATTTTTTCATCTTGAAGAACAAGTCCTTCTGTCAAAATCATATTCCCGTTATTATCAAGTACCAAATCAAGACCAAACAAATCATGATAAAACTGTTTTGATTTTTCAATATCTTTCACAACAATTAGCACATTCTTTAGCTTCATCGTCAGACACCTCCCCAGCTTCTAGTGTGATATAAAATCACCTTTCCAAAAGCACGCTCTTTTGAAATTTTTCAATCAGTTTCCGGGAAATATTCAGACCTTCACACAGAAATGTGTCTGTATTTTTATATTGCTCCTGAATAGCCCCAAAAGCAGCATTCAGATATTCTTCTTTTGCCAGAAAAATATCTCGTATGGTTGCAGCTTCCATTTCTGTTCGTAGGTCAACAATCTTTGCAATGTGATACTGTTTCTGTAACACTTGCTTGTCCACTTCTGTTGCATCTGCCAGGTTTGCAGAGCGAAGCAACAGTCTGGAAGAAATCGTATCTCCATATACGTTTAGCAATCCTCCCATATCTCTGGCATTCAATATTTTTTCAAACTTTATTTTTCTACTGCTCATTTTCATCACCTTTTATCTATTCTAATATCTTATTTTACACTATTTTTCACTATATGTACTCTTTTTGAATGAAAAAATTGAAGCCTTTCTACTCCTGCTTATCCTTAAAATCGTCTCTTCCCGGCAATGCTAATAAAAACGAAATTATAACAATAGAAGTTGTTGTAGCCGACACAGATGACATGCAATAATCCACTGCTATTAGCCCCAGGCTTGTGGCTGTAATATCTAAAATCAAATACAATACAAGTGCACATAATTTACTTATTTTTTTAAGCTCATACAATGCCTTTGGCAATGCCCCTGCTACCAGATTCAGGGGATATGATATGATGGTTGCTATTGTAAAAAATAATACAATACTCCCTACAGATTCATACTGAAATCCAAAAAATCTCATGATAGCGCCACACACCAGCGCAATAATGGAAAGCATCCCCATAAAAATCGTTCCACAAATTATAAAAGTTTTCATTTTTTCTCTGTTGTCAATCCACCATTTTCTCATGATTCCATCTTATCTCTCCGGCACCTCTACCTTTTCTTCTCCATCACAAAATTTGTCAGAAAAATCCCCTGTCGCTCTACCTGCTGCTCTTTTATCACCTGATAACCTCTTTTTTCAAAAAATGGTCTTGCTGTAATAGAAGCATGAGTAATGATACTTCCCCGAACTGATTGTTCCAACTGATTGCAAATAGCTGTGGCAATACCCTTTCTCTGATAATCCTTATGGACATATAAACGGTCAAGATATCCTGTCTTATCAATATCCCCAAATCCTGAAATATTTTCATTTTCAACTGCAACAACACTAAAATGCTCCTGCAAGGACTGGTCCCAGTTTTCCAAATCTACTTGTCCGGTAGCCCATACCTGTAACTGTTCCTTTGTGTAATCTTTTGCATTCACGGTATGGACTGTGTGATAAAACAAATCCGCTAATGATTTACAATCAGATGGTTGGTACTTTCGAGTCTTCACTGCTGTGCTTTCTCCTTCTCTAATCTTCTTCTATTCCAATATTGTCATTATTGTTTTATACTTATCCCAATAAAATTCTTTACTCAAATCAGACAATTTTTGAAAACTGCGTTCAAGCTTATTCTTTACAAACCCTTTGCCTTCCTCAATATCAAGCCCTCTTCTAACATAAGCCAGATATAATAAACCAGGTACATTATCAAAATGAGAAATAGCATCTGCATCTGCGACACATAGTTCTTCAAGTGTTAATTTATTATTTTTTACACTTCCTCTATGATTTAATATACACTTTTGAACTTTCTGAATCCTGCCTTCTTCATAGTCAAAACATTTTAAGATTTCTTCAGCAATCTGCGTTCCATAAATGTGATGTTCTGCATATAGGTTGTAGTCCGTAACAGAAGCTATGTCATGTAACCATGCAGCAATAATAACAATTTCTATGTCCGCTCCATATTT
The DNA here is from genome assembly GCA_905200905.1 of uncultured Bacillota bacterium. Classification (GTDB taxonomy): domain Bacteria; phylum Bacillota; class Clostridia; order Lachnospirales; family Lachnospiraceae; genus Blautia. Next base: position 24,748 of record CAJKMA010000001.1, on the reverse strand, counting down.
TTTAGCCAATATCTCAGCATTGTTTACTACTGATTCAATATGATAATAGCATCCTATACCAAAAAAGTTGGTTGGTAATTGGCATCTCCTTTTTACTTCTTTTTGCAGATAATCAATAATATCATTCCGCATATTCTCACCTCAAAATCCATCTAATTCCTTATGCACATTTGCACCCTAAATGCCTCACCGCTTATTTACCATACCTCTTCCTGGAATTCTTCTGCTTCGTTCTCTGAGATTTCCCTCTCTTCCCAGTAAGGTTCGCCATTTTTTATACCATGCTGTACCTTTGACGGAGCATCCAGATAATACCCTTCATAATCGTAATCCAGGGTTTTGGAATGACGGATATACGTTGCCAGCTCATAAGCGGCTTCCTTTGAATCATTGTCCTGAATACCACCGATAGCCGGACCGCTTCCGGCACAATACGCTTCCAATAACAGAACATCTCCCTTTTCATTGGTTGCCTTTATGACATAACGGAACTGATTCTCCAAATTATTCGTCATATAATCTGGTTCTCCAAATAAATGTTTTAATTGTCCCAATGCCAAAACATAATTTTTTTCAAAATTTTCATCAAACTCATATATAGAACAAATATTTGATGACGGCATATAAAAATCCTTGGCAACATTTGCTTTTTCAAATCTATACATCTTCCACTGACCTCGACATTCTTATCTTATTTTTTACATTATATCAGTTTCCAAAGGTCTTAACAATAAAAATGCTCTCTTCTTCATTTTTCTTGATTCCAACCACAGAAAAAGCCCGGTCAAGAGCCTTGCCACACCATGAAGGATGGCATTTAACACTCTTGACTGAGCTTTTTCTTTGCAACATCTTAATAAATTTTTTATTCATATAATTCGATTTCTGAAATGCAATTGTCATTCCATCTGGAACCTTCATAGGCTTCTTTAATGTACGCGGATACATAAGCAGCTTCCACAGGCTCCTCAAAAGACAGACAGAATTTCTTTTTTTCATTTGGAAATTCCACATCTTTTTTCTGCTGGTCTCCCACCTGTATGGTAAGCGTCTTTGGTCTTGCATTATAATCCCAGAGCTGGTCACTTCTCCAGTTTCCCAGATGCAATACCACATAGCGTATTTTGTGAACTCCATCCAAATTCAGCTTAAAGCCTTTGCCTTCTCCAGCGCCCTCTTCATTTTCCTGCCAGGAAGTTGTAACATCTCCGTCTACCACACTTTTGGAGCTGTAATCATAAGATTCTGACTGCTTCACAGAATTTTCTTCTGTGCTGGCAGGCTGAATTTTGGTATATTGGGAAAAATCAATTTCATCTGGATTTACCAGCTTAAAATATTCTTTCTTTGCCTCTTCTTTCGGAGGTTCTTCCTTTGGCGTTTCTTCTTTTGGCTCTTCCTTGGGTTCCTCTGCTGGTGTCTGGGTTTCTGCTGAAGCATCTTCAGCAGGCTCCTTTGGCTGTTCTTCTGGTGTCTGTACAGGTTCCTGGGAGGATTTTTTCAGATTCTCATAATATTGTTTTTCCTGATTTTCCATTTCTTTCATACGGTTCAATCCAAAGTAAATTCCAAGCCCTAGACAGGCAATCAGAAACACCGTAATCCCCAGCCATTTCCATCGTCTGGCTTTTTTCATCTGAGGCGTCAGCACAGGTGCAGAATCTTCTTCTTCATCCTCTTCCTCTTCTTCATCAAAATCCCAGGCATCTTCTTCCAGGGCTTCTGCCTCTCTGTTCTCCGCTTTCTCTGTTTGGAGGGTTTCCTCCTGGGATGCTTCTTCTAAAGGTACTTCCTGTAATAGTTCAGCCTCTTCAAAAGACTCTGTTTCCGGTCCTTCTATGGAATCTTCTATCTTTCTTTCCGGCTCCTCAGAAAAGTTCTCAGTGTCTTCAGCTTCTTTCTCCTCTGTCTCTGAAACTTCCTCCTCTTCTGCCGCTTTTCCGGATTCTTCCAAAGATTCTTCTGCAATCTTTTCATTAGAAGTTTCTAATTTCTCCGGGTGCTCTTCTTCCAGATTTTCCGGCTCCTCTGTGATTTCTTCCTGCTCTTTTGGCTCCCCGGATTCTTCCTGATTTTCGGATTCTTCCGAAGCCTCTTCCTGAACTTCTTCTGTCATCTCTTCTGAAAGAGGCTCTTTTTCCTGTTCCTGAACCTCTTCCTCAGGGACTTCTTCTCTTATCTCCTCCAAAGCAGGCTCTATCACATCTGGTATGTTTGTCTTTTTTAAGGATTCCGGCAGTTCTTCCACGCCTTCTTCCTTTAATATTTCTATCAGCTCTTCATCTGACTTATAGAAGGCCCAGACATCATCCTCATCCATATATTCTGGAAAAACTGCTTTTCCGCATCGCTGGCAATACAAATCTATATCAGCAAGTTCTTTCCCACATCGTTCACACTTCATACATTAACCCCTTCTTCATGTCTCTGTGCTTTGGCGGTTTATTTCCAATAATCCCGCTCATTGTCAATCATATACAACAATGCATTACAGATACACGCCGCAATATTACTTCCTCCTTTTCGGCCTCTGGCAACAATATAAGGCGTGTTGGTCTCCATAATCATTTCTTTTGATTGTACCACATTCACAAAGCCTACTGGAACCCCTATAATTAAATATGGTGAAATTTTTTTCTCCTGAATCAGTTCATACAGTCGCACCAAAGCAGTAGGTGCATTTCCAATGGCAAAAATCAATGGTTTTCCCATAGAAGCCGCCTTATCCATACTGGCAGTTGCTCTGGTGCAGCCGAGCTCCTTTGCTTTTACTGCTACATCCTCATCAGACATAAAGCAAAATACCTCTCCCCCATATTTTGCCAATGCTTTTTTATTAATACCAGCTTTTGCCATCTGGGTATCTGTGACAATACAAGCTCCATTTTTAATGGCTTCTATGGCTTTCTCCACAGCATCAGGAGAAAAACAAAGATTCTCTGCATAATCAAAATCTGCACTAGTATGAATACAACGCTTTACAATCAGTTCTGTCCCTGGAATCAACGGTGTATCTCCTAATTCCTCTGTAATGATTTCAAAACTTCTTGTCTCGATTTCCTTTGGCTGTACATTTTCCAGTTCTACTTTCATCTTGCAACCTGCCTTTCCTCTCTATATCCCCTGTTCTAAGATTTCATAGATTTTCTTCATATCCAGATGTTCCCGAAGTCCCTGGGCCAGTTTATCGTACTGAGTTTCCTTAAACTGTGCAAAGTCCACTCCTGTCATCTGGGAAACATCAATTCCTTTTTCTTCTCCCAGACCTTCAATGACTTTTTTTGCTACTTCTTCTTTATCAAAGATTCCATGAACATAAGAGCCATACACATTTTTATAATAAGCGCCGTCTGGCTTTGAACTTCCTGTTACGGTATCGGTAAGCTCTGTAAAAGCACAGGCGCCTTCTTTTCCCACGCTTTTTCCCATGTGTATCTCATACCCTTCCAGAGAAATTCCTGTAAGAGTATGAAGAATACCTTCCACTTTTGGAAATGTCCCCTGAACTCTGGTTCTGGTTTTGGAATCCTGAAATACCGTATCCATAGGCAAAAGTCCCATGCCTTTCATTTGCCCTCCTGCTTCCACATGCTCCGGATCGCTTAAGGTTTCTCCCAGCATCTGATAACCACCGCAAATGCCAAAAATTACTTTGCCTTCTGCTGCCTTTTTCAAAATAGAAGCCTCCAGACCATTCTGACGCATCCACAACAAATCTTCCATGGTATTTTTCGTACCTGGCAGAATAATCATATCTGGATTTTTCAGTTCTGCCGAATGTTTTACGTATCGTACAGAAACTCCTGGAATCACTTCCAGGGCATTAAAATCTGTGAAATTGGAAATACGCGGCACCCGAATAACCGCAATGTCAATAAGCCCCACTTCCCCAGAATTAGAAAAGCGTTCTGTAAGGCTATCTTCATCCTCTACTTCCAAATCCATATAAGGAGCAACACCTACCACTGGAATCCCAGTTTTCTCTTCCAAGGCTGCCACTCCTGGGTCTAAAATGGTCTTATCTCCTCTGAATTTGTTAATAATCATGCCCTTTATCATGTTCTGTTCTTCCTCTTCCAACAGACAAATGGTTCCAACGAGCTGTGCAAACACACCGCCCCTGTCAATATCTCCTACCAGAAGCACTGGTGCATAGGCTTTTTTGGCCATTCCCATATTCACAATATCTTCCTGCTTCAAGTTAATTTCTGCCGGACTTCCTGCACCTTCAATAACTATAATATCATACTCTTCTTCCAGTTCATGATAAGCTTCCATAACTTTGGGAAACAGTTGTTTTTTATACTGGAAATACTCTCTGGCACTCATAGTTCCCAGAACTTCTCCGTTTACAATGACCTGACTTCCTACATCATTGGTGGGTTTTAACAGGATAGGATTCATATTTACAGAAGGGGTAATTCCAGCTGCTTCTGCCTGCATCACCTGTGCACGTCCCATTTCCAACCCTTCTTCTGTAATAAAAGAGTTCAAAGCCATATTTTGGGATTTAAAAGGCGCTACCTTGTATCCATCCTGTTTGAAAATTCTGCAAAGTCCTGCTGCCAAAAGGCTTTTGCCTGCATTTGACATGGTTCCCTGTATCATAATCGCTTTTGCCACTTCTAATTCCTCCTATCTCTTCCCTATGAGTTTTTCAAATATCTCAAGCAGCACCTGATTTTCTTCTGGGGTGCGCACTGCAATCCTATAAAATCCGAGTCCAAGTCCCTCATAGTTACTGCAATCCCGAATATAAATTCCTTGTTCCAGACATTTCTTCTGTAACCCCTCAGGCCCGTGAAAGAAAATATAATTTGCCTGGGAAGGATAAAGCTTCAAAGAAAGCTCTGCCAAATGTTTCCACAGAAATTTTCGCTGTTCTCTAACTTTCTCAAAAGTTTCCCTTACATAATCCTGTTCTTTTAGCGCTGCCACCCCAGCCTCCTGAGCAATTACAGACACATTCCAGGGCTGCAGAACCCCTTTTACCTTTTCCAGCATTTCCTTGTCACTGGAAAATCCATATCCCAATCGTATTCCAGGCATGGCATATTTCTTGGTGAAGGCCTTCACCAAAAACAAATTTGGATATTCCTCCAGAAATGGCTTCATAGTATGCACTTCCCCATGTTCTACAAAATCCAAAAAACATTCATCCAATACCAGAAAAACACCCATGGCTTTGCATTTTTCTGCAATTCTCCTTACATAATCCTGACTGGCTAACACTCCTGTTGGATTATTGGGATTGCAAAAAAACATCATATCCAAATCTTCCGTAATCTGGCACAGAACTTCTTCATCTGGAATAAAATCATGGGATTCCTTGAGATAGGCATAACGGATATCACAATCTACGGTTTCCAATGCCTGCTGATATTCTGCAAAAGTTGGCGCTAGAACCAGGGCTTTTTTTGGCTTCTTTGCCAGTACCAGACCAAAAATTAAATCTGCCGCCCCATTTCCGCATAAAATTTGTTCCATAGGCACTTGCTCTTCTATGGAAAGAGCCTTACGAAGCTGTATGCAGGAAACATCTGGGTAGTGCTGCACTCGCTCCAAGGCCGCTGCTGCCGCCTCTTTTACTCCCTTTGGCAGCCCATAAGGATTGCAGTTGGAAGAAAAGTCCAATACATTGGGATGGCGGTAAATATCCCCGCCATGGATATGTTTTCTTGTCATATTTTATATGTCACTCCTTTACAGCAGAGTAATAAGGCCCTGGATTCCCAGTCTTATGACTGCGAAAATTCCGGTTCCCAGTGCTGCGCTTACATACAGCAGTTGATTTGCCCTTGGAATATCCTTTTTTTCTACTGGACGAATGGCATCCCCAATGGTAGGTTTTTCACATAGCTTTCCAAAATAATAGGCATTTCCTGCTAATTGAACATCCAATGCCCCTGCCATGACTGCCTCCGTCTGTGCTGAATTGGGACTGGCATGATTGTAGCGGTCTCGCTTGAAAATTTTCACAGCATTTTTGCTATCAAATCCTAACACCCTTGCCCCTGCAATCATCAACCAGGCAGAAATTCTGGCTGGAATATAATTTAAAAGATCATCCAGTTTTGCTGCATATCTTCCAAAGTTCAGATACTTTTCGTTTTTATATCCCACCATGGAATCCATGGTATTCACTCCCTTATAGAAAAACATCAGTACCGGACCTCCAATTGCCATGTAAAACAAAGGTGCTATAATCCCGTCTGAAGTATTCTCTGCTACAGTCTCCACAGCGGCCTTGGTTACTCCAGCTTCATCCAGAGACTGGGTATCCCGTCCTACAATCATGGAAACCGCATATCTGGCACCTTTTAAATCTCCTTTTTCCAGCTCCTCAAAAACCCGCATACTCTCCTGTTTCAAGGATTTCACTGCAAGCATTTGATAACAAAAAAAAGTTTCCATTCCAATTCCCAAAAGTGTATGTATCTCATATGCCACATACAAAATCCCCAAAGGTACCAAAGCGCTTCCAGCACAAATCAGTATCACCAGAAGAAATCCGCCCATGCGTTCCCCTTTTTGTGTAGCAGGAAACCAGCGCCGAAAACAGGATTCCAAAAAAGAAATTCCATTTCCTATGATTCGCACAGGATGATAAAGCCATCTGGGATCTCCCACCAGCAAATCTATAAAAAAGCCTAAAACCAAGGCTAGTGCTGTCCATTTTATCATTTCTTTATAACCCTTTCTCCACCTGACTGATTCTCTCTTCCTGTTTCCAAACAGAAGGCTCTATGGTCAGTTGATAGTATTCTCCATTGTCAATCTGCCACTGGAAATACCTGCCTCTTGGCAGCGCATATCTGGACAAAATACTCATAATCGTTCCTCCGTGAACCACCATGGCAACCTGGGTCCTATGGTGCTGCAAAGCCTCCTCCACACAGGCTGCAAACCCTTCCCCACACCGCTTTTGAAAGCTTTCTTGGGATTCTCCTCCTGGAAAGGGCAGGGTTCCATTGCTGTCAATCCAAGCCTGGTATGCCTGGTTTCCATTTAATTCCTGATAGTTTTTATTCTCAAAAATTCCGAAATCACATTCCCTCAATTTTTCGCAAACTTCTGTCTCAATTCCAGGATAAAGGCAGGCTGCGGTCTCCTGGCATCGCTTCATAGGACTTACATATACAAAAGAAGCCTGTGGATAAGATTTTTCCTGCAAAAGACGGATACCTTCCTGGCATAGGGGCTCATCCGTCCTCCCTCCTATGTATCGCTTCAAGGTATTTCCATAAGTTTTTCCATGACGAATTAAAATCACCTTAAACATCCTGAATCACCATCCCCAGACCACAAGATACCCGAATCACCTTGCTGCATCTAGCTGCAATTTCTGTGCAAATTCTTCCTGTTGTTTCTCTGTACCTCCGGTCAAAAGCATCCACTGGAACTACTCCATATCCAAGCTCATTGGTAATAAGAACAATCCGTGGATTTTCCAAAGCCAGACGTTCTCCTAAATTTTCCAGATTCCAGTTTTCCTGTATGCCTCTTTTTATCCATTCATGGAAATGGAACATACATCTACACTGAAACAACTCACTATAAGAAGCTTTTGCCCCATCTATCATTTCCTCTCTGGCAATCTGAAAATACTGCCTGGTATATTCTTTTTTCCCCTGAAAGGCACCACCAATAATGAGATTCATTGTCTTTTTCTCCTTTTTCTTTATAGCATCCTTAGAAGGATTTCTCCTACCACACAGGATACAGCGATTACCAGCTCACTAACCTGCATATGAAAACCAGCCAAGTCTCCAGTAATACCTCCAAATTCTTTTTTGGACATACTGTAATAATATCCGTATTCTAACGCTGCCCCTACGCACACACAGATTCCTAAAACAGGCTCGTACCACAGCATAAACAAAAGCACAACTGCTGCATAGCATAGGGAAGTGACTTTCACCCAAGTTTTCTGCGCTCCGTCAGAAAAGGTGGCTGCCAACCCTGTATTTTTCGCCATGGGAAATGCAGCAATGGAAAATGCTCCCATCGCTCTGGATAACACAAACCCCGCACAAATCACAGGAAGGCTTTTGGGCGTAATTTCACTATAAACACCCAGATACAGGAGAAAATATACCAAAGCTGTAATAATGGCAAATGCTCCTGCATTGGAATCTTTTAAAATCTCTAATTTCCGTTCCCTTGGCTGATAAGAGTTTAAGGCATCTGCTGTGTCCAAAAGTCCATCCAGATGAATGCCCCCTGTTACAAAAACAGGAATCAGCACCAACAGGATAACATAGAGAAGCTTGCTTTGTACTAGTTCCATTCCCCAGTTCCCCCACAGCCAAGTAAGACCTCCAATCACTGCCCCTATCAGAGGGAAAAAACACATAATATATCGCATATTTTCCTTGGTCCACTGGCTTTTTGGCATAGGGATTTTGGAATACATGGAAAAGGCAATTTTAAAACTATTCCATAGCTGTTTCATCATTCTGTCCTTCTTTCTGTTTCCAATGGACTGGGATTCCATACACTACCTCTGTCACCTGGTCTGCCTCTCTGGCAAGGTTCTGATTGATTTTTCCCAAATAGTCTTGATAAGTCCTAGTTTCCTTATCATACTCGATTCCATCAGAAAAAATTTCATTGGTTACAAGAATCAGATGCTCTGCCTGATTTTTTAAACGCTCCACCCCTGCTAAAATTTCTTGTACTGTATGCTCCCCTGCCCCTGTTTCCTGAAACATTTCATTGGCGGTCAGATTAGACATACATTCCAGCAAAACACAGGAATGTTCTGGAATGGTAAGATTTTTTAACCCAGTATAGCACTCCACAGTGATGAATTGCTTTTTTGCACGCATGTTTCTATGGCGTTTAATTCTTTTGTGGCTTTCTTCATCAAAAGGATACATGGTGGCAATATAAATACGGTTAAAATCTCCAAATTCTGTAACCAGCTGTTCTGCATAGGCAGATTTTCCACTGCCGCTGCCTCCGGTAATTAAAATCATCATTTTGCTACCTCTGTTACTCTAAATGTTCGTAAGCATCCATACCCCATTTTCCAAAATCACTCATTCCCTGATAAACCGCTAATCCAGTATCTAAAAGTGGAAATAGATTTAAAGCTCCCGTTCCCTCTCCTAAGCACATATCACAGTGCAGCGGCGCCTCTTTTCCCAATGCTTTCAAAAGCAAGGTTCCCGCTGGCTCCTTAGATACATGGGAAGCCAACATATATTCTTTGCAAGGAGGACATAAAGTTGCTGCTATGAGAGCTCCTGTAGCCGAAATAACACCATCAATTACCACCGGCATTTTAAGAGCTGCTCCCCCTAAAAAGAGACCTGCAATAGCTCCAAGATCAAATCCTCCCACTTTTGCCAAAACATCTATAGGATCTTCTTTTTGTGGTTTATGTAAGTCCAGGGCCTTTTTGATTGCCTGGATTTTTCGATTCAGTCCTTCTGTAGACAATCCTGCACCCCGTCCTGTCATCTGTTCTACTGGAAGCTGCAAAAGAACTGCTGCCACCGCGCTGCTAGTGGTGGTATTTCCAATTCCCATTTCTCCAGTAGCAATCATCTGATATCCTTTTTCCTTCATCATTTCCGCTACTTCAATTCCAGTTTCTACGGCCTGGATAGCTTCTTCCCTAGTCATAGCAGGTTCTTTGGTCATGTTTTTGGTTCCGTAGGCAATTTTCCGATTCAAAATGCTTACATCTGTGGCAATGCCCACATCCACTGGAAAAATATCACATTTCACGCTTTTACACATAATACTGGAGGCGGCCTTGGTACAGAGAAAATTTTCCGCTACTAAAGCTGTGACCTCTTGTCCGGTCTGAGTGACGCCTTCTTCTACCACGCCATTATCTGCACACATAGGTACTAAAACACGCTTGTCAACATGTACCTGTGCAGTTCCGGTAATCCCTGCAATCTGCACCACTATATCTTCCAGTTTTCCCAGGCTATGGAGAGGATGAGCAATACTATCCCAATGTTTTTTTGCACATTCCATTGCCTTCTCATCTAAAGGACCGATTTTTTCTATGGCTTCCTGTAATTTCATATTGATGTCCTCCTTTTGTTCGTTCTGTGGTAGTTTTGGCAACACTGAAGGTATGCTTCTGCCAACTTGGGATTTCCATAATAGTAAAAATGAGGAAAACCGACCAGCATAGTATCTGTACTGTGAATACATTCCCATCCTCTTTTGCTGTTTGGTTTTTGTGCATAACAATCTTTTCCGCTATTGTGAGAATCAAAATAGTGGAATTCATGAGCTGGACTAATACCAACTTCCTGTCCTAAAGTGGTTCCGCTTTTGCTCTGCACCTGAATGTAACCAAATCGAGAAAGCTTCTCCGTGCGATAAGCTGTTCCAGGAATAATCCCCACCCCTTGACATAACTGCCCTTCCATATCTTCAAAATATTCGTGAAGATACATAAAACCACCGCACTCTGCCATAACCGGCAGCTTTTTCTCCAGCATTTTACGAATATCTTCTCTCATTGTCTTATTTTCTTCTAACTGTTTTCCAAACAGTTCTGGATATCCTCCATATAAAAGAAGGCCATCCAAATTTTCCGGCAAATGTTCCTGCTCTATAGGAGAAAAAAACACCAGATTTGCACCTCTATCTCGCAAGAATTGAAAATTATCTTCATAGAAAAAACAAAATGCCTGATCACAAGCCACACCAATACGTAACTGCTGTCCAGTTTTTTGGGGATTTTCCAGGTGTTGTTTTGTCTCTTTTGAGATAGCAAGAGAGGGGGCCGCTTCTCCAAGAGAAAGAAGCCCGTCTAAATCTACTGTTTTTTCAAGAACAGCAGCCAGCTTTTTTAATTTTTCCTGAAACCCTTGAATCTCTTCTGGCATAACTAGTCCCAAATGTCTGCTCTCTATAACACAGTCCTCAACCCTTGGAAGATATCCATAGACTTTTATATGCAACTGCTCTTCTATCATGTTTTTTACCCTTGGGTACAACATGGAGGACATCTGATTTAGCAAAACTCCTTGAATCTGACTGTCTGGCTGAAATTCTACAAAACCTTTGATATACGGTAAAATGGAAACACTCATGCCTTTACAATTTACAATGAGGACCACCGGTGTTTTGGTAATTCTTGCCAGGTCATAAGCGCTGGCCTTCACTGTTGTACCGCCTACCCCATCGTAATACCCCATCACACCTTCCATTACAGCAATGTCACAACCTCTACTGTTTCTTTCCAGCAGATAACAAGTGATATCCGGTTCTGTGAAAAAAGTATCCAGATTCCTGGATTTTGTACCGATAACCTTGGTATGAAACATAGGATCAATATAATCTGGTCCACATTTAAAGGATGCCACTTCCAAACCCTTATTCTTAAAAGCTTGCAAAATTCCACAGGTAATCAAAGTTTTCCCACTTCCACTGGCACCTGCAGTCAACAAAAAACGGGGTGTACTCATAATGTTTCTCCTACTCCTGTGCAAGAAATAATATAAATTGGATTTTCACCCATCATCATATGATAGGAACCCACGGCTTTCGCCTTGCTCACTGCCAACTGTAAGATTTCTGTTTTTTTCACAGGCAGATGTTTCAAACATGCCAGGGTCTCTGCCACGGTTTCCAGGGCAATACAGTTTATCACTATGCGAACTCTTGGATTTTTTTTCAAAAGTAATTGTAAAATACGTTCCATATTTCCCGAAGATCCGCCAATAAAGGCATGGGTGGGCACCTCTAAATCTTCCAAAGCCTCTGGAGCCATTCCTTCTATGATTTCGAGATTCTCGGCTTTAAATTTCAACCGATTTTTCTTTAAAAGTTCTACTGCCAAAGGTTTTTTCTCAATGGCCCATACTCTTCCCTTCCAGGCTCTTTTTGCTATCTCAATGGATACAGAACCAGTTCCTGCCCCTACATCATAACAAATAGAATCTTCTTTTAACCCAAGTTTTGCCAAAGACACAATGCGTACTTCTTCTTTGGTCATAGGCACTTTTTCTCTTAAAAAATCCTCATCTGAAATCCCATGGGTTGCACTTCCTGGGTCTGCATTTGGATTTTCCACATAAACCACGCTTAAAGCATCTGCCTCATAGTTTAAAAATTCTTTAGGAGTTCCTTTTCTCACAACTTCATCCTCATAAGAAAGGCGTTCTCCTGTATAAAGCATGATATCTCCCAATCCCCAGTTTACTAAATCCTTTGCCAAATTCCCAATTCCTTCTCTGGTTCCCAAAATAGCAAAGACTTTTTTGTGTCGCTGAATCATTCCCACCAGATTCTTTTCTTTTCCGTGTACACTGGTTAAATACACATCATCCCAGGACTTGTGAATCTTACTCATAAAATAAGATACCGAAGAAGTACCGGCAAGAACCTTCACCTGCTCTCCTAGTATGTCCAGCAATTTTTTTGCGCCACTTTGGAATCCTGGGTCTCCAGAAAGCACCACTGCTATTTTTTCATATTCTGGATGCTCTGCAATGTAGGAAGCAATTTTTTCACTATTATATTCCACATAACAGTCTTGTCCTGGCTTTTTGCAGGCCTCAATCATACGCCTGGCTCCAATCAACAAATCTGCATTTTCTATGGCAACCTGGGCTTCCATAGTTCTGTTCTGACTGCTTCCCATACCGATTCCCACCAGGGAAATTTCTGCCTGGGATTTCAAGGAAAATTCCTTACACAATAATTTCTTACAAGCAGTCACAGAAATTCCTTCCTCTTTTATTGGTCTTCCAATGAGTATCAAAGTACAACCACATCTTCTGGCCGCTTCTGCTTTTTCCCAGAATCCTCCGGTACTCCCAGACATTTTTGTCACCAGATATTGACAGTTCCACTGTCGGAGCATTGCCTCATTTAACTCCAAGGAAAAAGGACCTTGCATGCAGATTAAATTTTTTCCCTGAAAGCCTAATTCCTGGCATTGTTTCACTACATTGGGAAGGGATAATACTCTTAAAAATACACGCTGTTCAAAATTCGTCAAGGCCGTATATTTGGCAGCCTCCTTGCTTCCTGTCGTTGCCAAAATGTTGCCGCTTTTATGTTCCAGAAAAGTTACTGCCTCTTCCACACTATCTACATAAATACAGTCTCCTAAATAGCTGGTATCCTGATTTTCTCGCAAAACCCGCACATAAGAAACTCCTGCATGTTCACAGGCTTGTCTGATATTTACTGTAACCTCCGCTGCATAAGGATGGGTCGCGTCCAGAACCATCTGGCACCCTTTTTCCTTCATCAAGGCTTCCATCTCCTCTGCACAAAGCCGTTCATGGGAAATCTCCAGGCAATCCCCTTGGGGAAGTAACTGTTCTCCATATTCTGTTGCCACACAAATATGTGCCGGTATTTCTCTTCTTGCTAAAAATTCAGCAAGCTCCCTTCCTTCTGTCGTTCCGGCAAACACCATTACTCTACACATGTTTATAGCCTCTTGGAGTTACCATTTTCCCATTGATATTCTGAGTCTGAGAATTGCCGATAAATACCGTGGTGAACATGTCCACTTTGGTGGTTTTTAGCTCTTCTAAAGTCATAACCTGGGCAGCTTCACCTTCTCTTCCGATGTTTCCTACAATCCCGCAAACCGTGTCCGGAGACTTATACTGAAGCATAAGATTGCAGGCTTTTTCCAGATAATCATGGCGTTTCTTACTGGAAGGGTTATACAGGCAAACAACAAAATCCGCTTGGGCCGCTCCCAAAAGACGCGCTTCTATTTTCTCCCAGGGAGTTAGAAGATCGCTTAAACTGATAACACAGAAATCATGAATCAAAGGCGCTCCAAGAACTGCAGCGCCACCTGTGGCAGCAGTCACTCCTGGAATAATGACAAGCTCTACTTCCGGATAATTCACACCGACTTCATACATAAGCCCTGACATACCATACACACCAGCATCCCCACTGCAAATCATGGCTGCTGTCTTTCCTTTTTTTGCCTCTTCAAAAGCCAGAACACAGCGGTCTACTTCTTTCTTCATGGGCGTAGTCAGAAATTCTTTTCCCGGAAAATGATTTTTCACCAAATCTACATACACGGTATATCCAATAATTACATCGCTATTTTTCAAAGCCTCTGCTGCTTCCATAGTCATTTTTTCATAAGCACCTGGTCCGATACCCACAACATATAATTTACTCAAAATTCACACTCCATTTCTTCATTGCCAAAGCCACGGTTACACCGTCCTTGGCATATTTTCTTTGAATCAACCGTCCATTTCCTTCCTCGGAGCTTCCCAAAAGAGCAGCCCGTTCACAGACATTGTCAACTCCTGTTACTTCCTCTACAAAATCAGAAGGAGTAAAGACACCCTCAGCTTCTTTTAGCTCTTCTGCAGTATAGGTGATAAAAGGAAGATTACGCTCCCTGCAATACTCCAGGATTCCTTCCTCCTGGGCTTTCAAATCAATACTTGCCACCTGCTCCATAGCAATAGAAGGCACCAGCACCTCATCACAGGCTCTTCGGATAATCTGTTCCACCACTTCCTTCGGTGTTCCCTTTCTACAACCCACACCTGTTGTAATGACTCTTGGAATCAAATACAAGGTATGGACAAAGGGATGCTGCAAATACCCAGAAGAAACGCAAATCCCTAGCTCTGGATTTTCTTTTCCTTCTTCATAAAGCTTCAATTCCTCTGGAATATCTCCAATCCATGGAAAATCACTGGCAAATCCTACCTCTTTTCCTGCTAGCAGGGCAGCAGAAATCTCTTTTGCCAACTCCATATCAGAAATAAAACAATTATTTTTCTTTGCAAAAACATCCACTGCAAATTTTCCATTTAAATCCGTTGCCGTGGTGACTACTGGCTGTCCATGAATAATCTCTGCTACTTCTTCTGCCAGCTCATTTGCCCCTCCGATATGTCCGGAAAGGAGAGAAATTGCAAATTTTCCCTGTTCGTCTACCACAACCACAGCCGGATCTATTTTTTTACTCTTTACAAATGGCGCAATACTTCTCACTGCAATACCGCAAGCACCAATAAAAACAATGGCATCACTATCTTCAAAACGTCTCTTGGTCCATTCTTTTATAGATTCATCCACTGGCTTAGAAAACATCTTCGTATTACGGAAATCTTTAGATTCATCATCCAGCTGAGATTCATCCAGCACCTTTTTGGTGTATTTACTTTTTGTGTATGAAGCAACTTCGTAATCTCGTTCTTTCAGTACCCAATAAATCATTTCACTCAGTCTATAACCAGAACGGCTAAAACTGATAATTGCTACCTTCATTTCTTCACCCCTGATCTGTTCCCTTTCTAAACTCTGTTGTAAATTCTGGATCATACAGTTTTGAACGCTCATAACTATGATGCGCCACTGCATCTCCAATAATCATTAACGCAGTCTTGGTAATGCCATTCTCTCTGGCTGTTTGTGCCAGAGTTGCCACCGTGCAGACAAAAGATTTTTCATCCTCCCAGGTTGCCTTATATACAATGGCAGCCGGTGTATCTGGTTGATAGCCCCCTTCTATCAGCCGTTTTGACAGTTCCTCCAAAAGCCCTGTACTTAAAAATACTACCATAGTAGCCTGATGGGCAGCAAAAGCTTCAATACTCTCTTTTTCCGGAACCGGTGTTCTTCCTGCCATACGTGTAATAATCACACTCTGGGACACATTGGGAAGTGTATATTCCAAATTTAAGGCAGATGCTGCTCCACAAAAAGAGCTGACACCAGGACAATAATCATAAGAAATTCCCTGCTCATCCAGCACATCCATCTGCTCCCGTATAGCTCCATATAAACAAGGATCTCCCGTATGAAGACGAACAATTGCCTTTCCTTCCTGCTCTGCTGCTATCATAACCTCCAATACTTCCTCCAAGGTCATTTTTGCACTATTGTAAATGCTACAGCCTTGTTTTGTGTATTCTAAAAGTTTTGGGTTTACCAAAGAACCGGCGTAAACTACCACATCTGCCTCTTCCAGAAATTTTTTTCCTCTCAGAGTTATCAAATCTGCTGCACCGCTTCCTGCTCCTACAAAATGTATCATATGTTTTCTCTCCTATTGTTCTTTTACGATAATCAGGGAATAATATCCCGCCTGCTTTGGTATTGCTTCTGCATTTTCATAAATTTTCTCAGAAGGCATTCCGCAATTTTCAATCATCACAGCCTTTTGTCCACTGTTTAAGATACTCTCTCTTACCTGGTCCATTTTTCTTCCAGTTTTCATCAAAACCTTGGTTCCAGGAAGCTTCAGCACCTGGTCCATGTTTTTTGCATTGTAAGTAGCTGGTATCACATGGAGAGGCTCTGCCATTTCTACCAATCCCATATTCAACCGTGCTGCCACTGCACAAAAGGAAGTAATCCCACTTACAATTTCGGCCTCGTATCCTTTTTCCAGAATACGTTTATGTACATACAAATAAGTGGAATACACGGTAGGATCTCCCAAGGTTAAAAATGCCACTTGCTTTCCCTCTTTCAGAAAATCCTCTACCTGTTCTGCTGCTTTTTGGTGATTCTTCTCCAGAACTTCCGGATCTTTTGTCATAGGCATGGGTATGGGTATTAAATATTTTTCATCCAGCTCTGGATAAACACCTTTTACAATCTGATATGCCACACTTTCCTGTGTTACATTTCCCGGTACTGCAATCACATCACTTTCCTTTATCAGTCTCAGTGCCTTAATGGTCAAAAGTTCCGGATCTCCCGGTCCTACTCCCAATCCAAACAGCTTTCCACTCATTTTTGTTCCTCCTTTGTAAGCCAATTTTTCTGTTCTTTTAAAAGTATTTCTAACTCTTTTACATGGTCTGTCTCTCCTAGATAACCATACTCATTGGAAAATAAAACTGCCCCTAACAGTATTCTGTCATAAGCTCTATGGTTCAAATAATATAAAATCCGGTCTGTCAATTCCTTCATCACTGGCTGAAAAAGTCCTTCTTCTTTTATCACAAACAAAGCCTCATCTGTGGTAATGGTATCTAAAATCTTTTTAGCTCCTTCCATGGAAATACCGGCTCTTATAGCATTTGCTGCTAAAATTTCTGCCCTAGCATCTGCACTTCTGGAGTGTGTATTCATGATTCCTGCTGCCACCTTCACAAATTTTCCTATATGGGAAATAAACAGAATTCCTTTTACTCCCATATCTAGGGCCATATCTATGGTTTCTCCCACATAATTGCTGCATTTTATATTTTCTTCAAAAGGTAAATCCATATGTTCTTTTACATAAGCAGCGCCATAATTTCCTGGTGTAATCAGAAGGTACTCTGCTCCATTTTCTACCTTCTGGCGCATTTCCACCTGAATACTTTTAATCAGTGCAGCTTCACTCATGGGCTCCACAATTCCAGAAGTTCCCAGTATAGAAATACCGCCTTGAATACCTAGTCTTGGATTAAAGGTTTTTCTTGCAATCTCCTGTCCTCTAGGAACTGAAATCGTTACCACAAGTCCTCCTGAATAATGCTGTTCCTGGCACAGAGCTTTCAGCTCTTTTTGTATCATGGCCCGTGGGACTTTATTAATTGCCGGACTGCCTATGGGCTGCTCCAGCCCCTTTCTAGTCACAATACCAACACCTTCACCACCTTGAATTTGAATTCCTGGCTGTGTGCATTTCTCCACTTTTGCAAAAATTTCTAATTGGTCTGTAATATCTGGATCATCCCCTGCATCCTTTTTCACTGCACAGGAAACCCAATCTTTTCCTCTTGTTCCGTGCAAGATTTCCAAAGACAACAAAATTCCCTTTGGTGTCATTAAAGTTTCTCTGGATATCTTGGAATGTTCCAGAAGCATTCTGGCTGCTGCTTTCGCTGCTCCTGTCGCACAGGAGCCTGTGGTATAACCAAACCGCATTTTTTGGTTGTTCTTTATGCTGTAATATCCTTCCAGCCCTGTTTTATGTGCCATGTAAGCCCTCACTTTTTCATCCGAAAACAGGATTTTTTCTTACCTCAAAAAAAATCCGCTGCCACCACTGGACAACGGATTCAAAATGACCTTTTCAATCATATCATATCTTGCTTTCAAAGGTATCCGGTTGCCGCAGATTCCCTTTTCACTCAGAACATTTCTTGTATCTGGCTTTACAGTAACGGACTTGCGCAGGAATTTCACCTGCTTCCAAAAAAATGTTCTGTTTTTTCCTTTTTTTCTTGTTTATTATATAATTTTTGGCTAAAAAAGTCAACGTAAACACAGATGAAAATCTTGCCGAATAGTATCTAAATGATAATGCACACCATGCCGCCTTTGCTGTCATTCACAATTTTTTGCATAGTATCTTGGAGTTTCACCTGACTTTCTTCTCCAATTTGTACCAATTTGGTGTGAATTCCGTCCTCCACCAATTCTTCTATGGATTTTCCGAAAATATTGGTCTGCCAAATACTTTCCTTACGCTCTTCGCTGTTCTTAATATAAGCAATCAAATCTTTGGCCTGTTCTTCACTTCCAACAATGGGCGCGATTTCTGTTTCAATATTTGCTCGTATCATATGAATAGAAGGACTGACCGATTTGATTTTTACTCCATACTTGCTGCCCTGTTTAATTACTACAGGGTCTTCCAGTTTTATTTCACTTTTATCTGGTGTAACAACTCCATATCCTTTCCCATGCACCGAGGAAATAGCACCCTGTACCTTCACGTATTCCTGCTTCATGGCAGCTAACTCCTGCATAGTATGAATCAATTCATATTCATCAGAAATCTCTACCCCTGTCATTTCACTGAGAACTTCATAATACCATGCTTCATCCATATCCACCCGAACCCGCACTTTTCCGGTAGATAAATCAATTTTGTCAGTTTTCATACCAGATATATATTCACAATTCGTCAAAAAAGAGTCTTTTGGCACATCCTTCACGTATTTCACTTTTCCCATGCATTCTTTCACCTGTGTCAACAGACTTTCTTTCACATAATGATCTGCTGGTAACATTTCTACCCATTTCGGAATATAAAACTCCATTTGCACCACAGGGAATTCATACAATAGTTTTTCCAAAATCCTAGAAACATCTTCTTTTCGCAATTGCTCACAATTTAAACTCAAGACTCCTGCATCATACTTCTTTTTCAACTCTTCCACCAACTGCAAAGTCTCTTCTTTATAAGGTTTCTGAGAATTCACCAAAATTAAAAATGGCTTCCCTGTCTTTTTTAATTCTGCTACCGTCTTTTCTTCACTTTCTACAAACTGTTCTCTTGGAATCTCCCCAAAAGAACCATCACAAGTCAATACAAATCCTATACTAGAATGTTCTTCAATAACTTTTCTGGTTCCTACCTCTGCCGCCTGATGAAAAGGAATTTCATACCCAAACCAAGGAGTTTTCACCATTCTCTCTTTTCCGTCTTCCATGTTGCCTGCTGCATCTGGCACCAGAAAACCTACACAGTCAATCAGACGGATTTTAGCGTCTACCTCCTCGCCAATCTGAATCCTGGCAGCTTCTTTTGGAATGAATTTGGGCTCTACTGTAGTAATCAGCTTACCAGAGCCACTTAACGGAAGCTGGTCCCTTACTTCCTTTCTCTGATTTTCTTCCATATTTGGCAGTGCAGCTAATTCCATAAATCTACGGACAAAGGTAGACTTTCCTGTGCGGACAGGCCCCACCACTCCAATGTAAATTTCCCCATTTGTACGTGCCTGTATGTCTTTATAAATATTATATGTATCCATAAAATACCTCCTTAATCATATTGCTATATTATATGTAACTGGATTTCAAATCAGAACATACGAACATTTGTTCTTGACTTTTTTCTTTTATTTGTTTATAATAAAAACAGAACATACATTCGATTATACGAGGTGGATTATGAATTTTTCATCTGAACTGACTTTAGAAGAAAAACTGAAAATTTTATCTGATGCTGCAAAATATGATGTAGCCTGTACTTCCAGCGGCGTAAATCGCCGTGGACAATCAAAACACTTGGGAAACTCTTGTGCCAGTGGAATTTGCCACAGCTTTTCTGCTGATGGACGGTGTATTTCCTTATTAAAGGTTCTGCTGTCCAATGAATGTGTCTATGACTGCAAATATTGTCTAAACCGCCGTTCTAATGACCGAATCAGAACTTCTTTCACTCCGGAAGAACTTTGTAGAATTACGGTTGAGTTTTATAAACGAAATTACATTGAAGGTCTGTTTTTAAGCTCTGGTGTTTTAAAAAATCCTACCCATACCATGGAGCTTATGTATGAAACTTTGTATCTCCTTCGGACGAAATATCACTTTCATGGTTACATCCACGCAAAAGCCGTCCCAGGAGCAGATGCCTCTATTATTGAACAAGTAGGGTATTTGGCAGACCGCATGAGCGTAAATATGGAACTTCCCACTGCCCAAAGTTTACAAAGTCTCGCCCCCTGCAAAACACACCAGGCAATTTTAAGACCCATGAAACAGATTCAGAAGCAGATTGTCCATCATCGCCTAGCGCTTGGCCAATCCCCCTCCATGGAACGCCACTATGGAAACCGATATCTCTCAAACAGTATCTTTTCAAAAACTCCCATTCCTTTAGAGAATCACCTCTCTTCAGGAGGCAGGAGAAAAACGTCTCTGTCCTCCTCTGGGACACCCCTTTTTGTTCCTGCCGGTCAGAGTACACAGATGATTATTGGCGCCACACCAGAAAATGATTATGAACTTTTAAAAATCACACAAACCCTGTATCAACAATTTGATTTAAAAAGAGTTTTTTTCTCTGCCTATGTACCCTTGAATCAGGACAGTGCCCTGCCTGCTTTAGATACCGCGCCACCTCTTCTTCGAGAACACCGTCTTTATCAGGCAGACTGGCTTTTACGTTATTATGGATTTCATGCAGAAGATTTATTAAGCCCTGCAAGACCTAATTTTAATCTTCTTCTGGATCCAAAATGTAACTGGGCACTTGGACATCTGGAGTTTTTTCCCGTGGAGGTCCTTTCTGCCTCCTACAGTGACTTATTAAAAGTCCCTGGAATCGGCACAAAATCTGCCTGGCGCATTATCCAGGCCCGCCGCTTGGGCTCTTTGGATTTTACCTCTCTAAAACATATGGGAGTAGTATTAAAAAGAGCCCAGTATTTCATTACCTGCAATGGACGTATGCTATACCGTATTCCTATCGAAGAGAATTTCATCACCAGACAGCTTACCTGTGAAGACTCTCCAATTTCTCAGAAATTAGGAAATTCCGCCACCTACCAGCAACTTTCTCTCTTCGAGGATGGCTTTCTTTCTGTTCCTCCCACGGTGGAAGACCACCAAAAAACTCTATCCGGTCAATTATAAATTCATCCATAATAAAAAAGGAGATTTTTATGGTAATTTTTACTTGTAAAGACGATTTTGAATCTATGATGACTTGCATTTATGATGCCTGGGCAGCCAGATTGGGGCACTCTAATATTCGGCTTCTTACAGAACCTATAGGAAATCTGGAGCTTTTCTGTGAATATCGTCATGTAGAGAAAGATCGCGAAAAGACAGACAAGGTCATCCGTTCTATCCAAAAGAAAATATGTCCAGAAGCCTATGAATGGGTTTATGCTGCTGCCATGTCCTTCCATCCCTACAAGTTGGACAGTATTTACCGATTTCTGGTTCTTGGATTTTCCGTTGGTTCCAATATCCTCCACATGTTTCATATGCCACAGGTCGCTACTGTTTTTGAATTAAAAAGAAAGGTTTACAATGAATGTCATCAATTTCGGGAATTTCTTCGCTTTTCTAGACTTAACAATCAGGCGTTTTTTTCTGTGATTGAACCTAAATGTAACATTCTCACCCTTCTTTTTCCTCACTTTGAAGACCGGATGCCCTCCGAAGACTGGATGATAACAGATAAAACCAGGATGCTCTCTGTGATACACCCAAAAGATTCCTCATCTTTTTTAACTACTGTTACCAAAGACGAACTCTCCTACATGGAAGAAGAAAAAAACGAAAATGACCAGTATATCCGACTTTGGAAAGTATTTTTTCAATCTGTTTCCATTGATGCCAGAAAAAATCTGCGCTGCCAACGAAATCATCTACCTTTATGGTTTCGCAAAAATATGACTGAATTTCAATAGAAGAGAATAAAAACAAAGAAAAAACCCCGTAAATCCTTGATTTACGGGGTCTGAAAAATTCATTAAGCAAATTTTCTCTTTGCTGCTTCTACCACATGTCCAACCAATACAGAAGTTGTAACACTTCCAACACCGCCCGGTACAGGAGTAATTGCTTCTACAATTGGTTCAGCTTTTTCAAAATCAACATCTCCGCAAAGTTTTCCTTCTGCGTTTACATTGATACCAACATCAATAACAACCTGTCCTTCTCTTAAATAGGTGTCATCTACCACACCTGCACGACCTGCTGCTACAATGACAATATCTGCTTCTTTTACAACAGATGGCATATCTACAGTTCTTGTATGGCATACGGTAACCGTTGCATTTTTCTTAATCAGCATCATAGCTGCCGGTTTACCTACTACAAGACTTCTTCCAACTACCACTGCTTTTTTACCTGTACAGTCAATTCCGTAGTGGTCTAAAATTTCCATACATGCCTGTGGTGTACATGGAGGGAATCCTACATTCTTTCCTGTGAATACACCGGACATAGAACCATCTGTCATACAGTCAACGTCTTTTGCAGGATCAAGTGCATTTTCAATCACAGACTGATCTAAATGTTTTGGAAGAGGACGGAATAATAATACTCCATGAATGTTGTCATTTTTATTCACTTTATCAATTACTGCCAGTAATTCTTCCTGTGATACATCTGCGGGAAGTAAAATCTTTTCACATGCAACACCTAATGTTTCGCAGCGTTTTGTTGCTCCTCTTTCGTAGGAAATATCGCTTTCGTTTTCTCCTACACGGATGATACCCAGAGTAGGTTTTACTCCTTTTGCTTCTAATGCAGCAACATCTGCTTTAATTCTTTCATTTAATGCTGCTGTTACTTCTTTACCAAGTAATCTCTTTGCCATGATATTAGCATCCTCCTAAAAGTCTTCTCTTGTAAATAAAACTGATTATTTCAATCTGGATAATACACTGTCAAACGTTTCATCCGCAATCTTTGTGTACTTTTCCAACATAGCATCTGCTTTCTTGTTCAATTCTTCTGCATATGCTCTATCAGCCATAGATTTTGTATTGATATAAACATTTAAGCTGGCACCTTTTAAAGCTGCTTTACAGAATGCTGCACCAACACCTGCATCGCTGATAGCAAGTGTAGATCCTTTTGCCGCAAACTCTACAATTACTTCAATAGCTTCACAACATTTTTCCATAATTTCCATTGGTACGGAACATGCGTCTTTCAGAACGATTTCCATTACTCTGGCTTTTTCAGCTTTTTCTTCTTCTGTTGCTCTGGGCATACCATATGCTTTTGAAAGAGGTTCAAATACTTCTGCATCTCTCTCAATCAGGCGAAGAAAATCTTTCTGGAGTTCATCACATTTTTTCTTTAACTCCCACATTTCTTCTTCTACTTCCGCATATTTTTTCTTACCTACGGTAAGGCTTCCTACCATGTTTCCAAGAGCAGTACCTACAGCACCTACCAAAGCAGATGCACCGCCGCCACCTGGAACCGGAGCCTTAGATGCTAATACTTCTACAAATTCATTACATGGAACGGTTGAAAATCCCATTTCTGTATCCTCCTTAAACCTTCCTGCCTTCTTAGAATTAGAACAGACCGGAAATCTTTCCTGTTTCATCTACATCGATTCTCTCTGCTGCTGGTACTTTTGGAAGTCCTGGCATGGTCATGATTTCACCGGTGAGCGCTACTACGAATCCTGCTCCTGCAGAAATCTTCAGGTTACGTACCGTTACTTCGAAGTCTGTTGGTGCACCCAGTTTTGTCTGGTCATCTGTGAGGCTGTACTGTGTCTTCGCTACACAGATTGGACAGTTTCCGTATCCTAAAGCTTCTAACTGTTTTGCCTGTTTCTGTGCATTTGCTGTAAGGACAACTCTCTTACCACCATAAATCTTCTGTACGATCTGGTTCAGTTTATCTTCAATGCTTCCTTCCAGTTCATAAGAATAGCTGAAGTCGTTTGGTTCTTCTACCAGACGGATTACTTCTTTTGCAAGAGCTACACCGCCTTCGCCGCCTTTTGCCCATACTTCGGAAAGTGCAACGTTTACGCCCAGTTCTTTACATTTTCTTTCTACCAGGTCAAGTTCTGCCTTGGTATCAGTTGGGAATGCATTGATTGCAACAACACATGGAAGTTTGTAAACATTTTTGATATTACTTACGTGTTTCAGTAAGTTTGGAAGACCTTTTTCCAGTGCTTCCAGATTTTCATTGTTCAGGTCTGCTTTTGGCACACCACCATTGTATTTCAGTGCACGTACTGTTGCAACGATAACAACTGCACTTGGTGTAAGACCAGCCATACGACATTTAATATCCAGGAATTTCTCTGCACCAAGGTCAGCGCCGAAACCTGCTTCTGTGATTGCATAATCACCTAATTTCATCGCCATCTTTGTTGCGATTACAGAGTTACATCCATGAGCAATGTTTGCAAATGGGCCACCGTGTACGATAGCCGGTACATGCTCCAGAGTCTGAACCAGGTTTGGTTTCAGAGCATCTTTTAACAGGGCACACATAGCACCTTCTGCGTGAAGATCGTGTGCTGTTACTGGTTTCTGCTCAGAAACTTTTCCGTATGTATAACCAACGATGATACGTCCTAATCTCTTCTTTAAGT